>CAIQXC010000832.1 GCA_903875675.1 Akkermansiaceae bacterium | reverse complement strand
GCCAACGGCGCGCCCGCCGCCGCTGCCACTGAAACTACCAAACCTGCTAACTGATCGCCATGGACCTCTCCACCACCTATCTGGGCTTGCCGCTAAAAAACCCATTGATGCCAGGTGCATCGCCGATGGTTGACAAGCTCGACACCGTGCGCCGGCTTGAAGACGCCGGGGCTGCGGCTATCGTGATGCACTCGCTGTTTGAAGAGCAGATCACCAGTCAGCAACTCGCGGAGTTTGCCCACACCGAGTTTTCGGCGGATTCCTCCTCGGAGGCCAGTTCCTATTTCCCGCAGATGGCAGACTATGCGCTCGGGCCGGACAAATACCTCGAGCAAATTGCCAAAATCAAAGAGACGGTGGGCATTCCCGTCATCGGCTCGCTCAATGGCATCAGCATCGGCGGTTGGACAGATCACGCTCGGCTTATCCAGCAAGCCGGTGCCGACGCACTGGAACTCAACGTCTATTACGTCGCTACTAACCCTAACGAATCAGGCACCGAGGTCGAACAACGCACCTTCGACATTCTTGAGGCGGTTAAAGCTAGCGTGACCATCCCGGTGGCCGTCAAACTATCGTCGTATTTCTCCTCGCCGGGACATTTTGCCAAACAACTCGACGCCCGAGGTGCCGCCGGAGTGGTCATGTTCAACCGGTTCTATCAGCCGGATATCAACATAGAAGAACTCGAAGCCACGCCTCACCTCGAACTGTCCAACTCGACGGAACTGCGCCAGCGCCTGCGCTGGATCGCCATCATCCACGGTCACATCAAGGCAAGTATTGCCCTGAGCGGAGGCGTTCACTCGTTCGAGGATATCATCAAGGGCATCATGGTCGGCGCCGATGTGGTCCAGGTCGTTTCCACATTGCTCAAACACGGGCCGGAGCACCTCGCTGGGCTGCTCGACGAATTGAAACAATGGATGGAAGTCCATGAATACGAGTCGGTCGATCAGATGCGCGGCAGCATGAGTCTGAGCCATTGTCCGGATCCCTCTGTCTATGAGCGCGCCAACTATCTGCGCGTGCTGCAACTTTGGAAAATCTGAGAGTCGCCTGATGCATTCGTTTTCGCAAACCACCGGATACGCCATCGCGGCACTGGCCTGCCTCGCCCAGCGCGGCTCGGAGTCGATGATGGTGCGGGAGATCGCCGTATGTGCGGAGATGCCATTCCCCTATCTATCCAAAGTGCTGAACCGGCTCTGTGAGGCGGGCATAGTCGAGAGCAAGCGCGGCTACAAGGGCGGAGTGAAACTCGCCCGGTTGCCTGAGCATATCTCACTTTTACAGATCAATGCAGCCGTGGAAAGCACGCGCACTCCGGTAGCCGGCGATGCTTCCGTGGAAAACCCCAGACCCAACACGTTTTGGGAGGCTTTCCATCAAACGTACCGCGCCCAGCTCGCCGCCATGACCTTGGCCGACGTGCTCGCCTATGAGAACTCACCCCGTACCTGACCCATGAACCATCCCTATCTGCCCATTCTCGTGTTCTTCGCCGTGGCCCTCGCCGTGCCGATTGGTGCCCTCGTCCTGGCCCGCGTCTGGATGACGTTTTTCACCCCTATCAAGCCAGGTGCGGAGAAAAACGCCCTTTATGAATGCGGTGTCAATCCGCTATCGGACCGGCAGACGCGCTTCCACTCGAAGTACTATCTCTTCGGCCTGTTGTTCTTGTTGTTTGATGTGGAAACCGTGTTCCTGCTGCCATTCGCAGTCGCCTTCCTCGGGTTTAAATCCATCGGCTCCTTCATCGCCGCCATGATCTTCCTCCTGCTCCTCGCCGAGGGCCTCGTCTGGGCCTGGAGCAAAGGCTTGCTCGACTGGCGTGCCCTCTCCAAACCCAGTATTTAGGGTAAGAGGGCATGTCCGGTTCAAGGGACCCGCGCTCGCAATTCTCTTGCTAACAAACCGTGCGGTTGCCCGCATGAGAGTTCCCCACACCGATCAAGAATCTCATCATTGCAACTTTGACGGACCCCAACACGACCGCCTGCGGCGGTGGGGAGCGCCTGCGGCGGTGGGGAGCGCCTGCGGCGGTGGGGAGCGCCGCCATCTTGGCGGCTGTCTCCGGCATCCTGCCGGAGACTCTTCGCGTGCATGGCGTGGTTTTTGAAATCGGCGTCCTCCCCCGAAGAGGATTCGGCAGGATGCCAAATCCTGCCGCCAAGATGCGGCGCTCCCCGAAGATACGGTCCATCCCCGAAGATACGGTCCATCCCCGAGGATACGGTCCATCCCCGAGGATACGGTCCCTCCCCGAAGATACGGTCCCTCCCCGAGGATACGGTCCCTCCCCGAGGATACGGTCCATCCCCGATGGACAAACAGATAAAGAGCCAAAGGGAAGAATCAGCGTTTCCGGCGAGTCACCAACACTCCGCTACCGAGAATCGTCAGCATCACGGTCGTTGGTTCAGGGACACTGGCAACGCGGAAGCCCACGTTGGAGTCCTCGTACGACGGGCCGCCGTTGCTGCGATACGGAGAGGCTAGGTTGAAGTCGTAGTTGATCCAGTCGCCGCCAGGCAGCCCGCCAGCGCGGCTCTCCGAAGTGAGGGGTGCGGCCGCCTCGCTGGCCTGCACCACCACGCCGCCAGTGAGAGACCCCACGCCGGTGGACAGGTTCAGTACGAGGTTGAGGTCGCGTGATGGGGCAAGCAGGCCGTTGACCAGCAGGCCATTGACCAGCAGGCCATTGACCAGCAGGGCCCCGAGTGGGCACAGGGCACGGCTGCCACAAGGACGCCAGCGCCCCATGCGGGGTGAGCGATCCGCAAGTTGGCGGATCAAATCCTTCAGATCATAAAATCGGGTTCCATCACCTGTGGAACAAATTTCTTCAATGTTTTCGAGCGCTCGACCAATGACATGTGACGGATCTGATGGACCACTTCCGGTTCCAAATGATCCGCGTGGAGCTTGGTAAGAGCCACAGAAGCCACTTGCTCCAGGCTGTATTTATCCATCACGTTTGAAATGGCTTGGCGCACATCGATCATGAGCAAGCGCAGGCCGCAGTGGGCTTCATCAGGACAAGTGCAGCTTGTATAGGCACTCTGGCTGGCGCAGCCGATGGGAGCCAAAGGTCCGTCGATCATGCGCACCAAGTCACCCATCATGATCTCCTTGGGGGACTTGGCCAACGAATATCCACCGTATTTGCCCCTCACGCTTTTGAGAATCCCCCCATGTTTCAACTGCACCAGGATCTGTTCCAAAAATGCCGCAGGAATGTTCTGCGTCTCCGCCAGCGCACTCAGCGGCACAACCCCCCGGTCCATTGCATACGCCATCGCCAAATCAATCAGCGAGCGCATCGCATATTCTCCTCGTTTTGAAATTCTCATAATTCCTACCGGCAGACTCTGGATACAAATGGGCGAATTGCAACATGGAATTGTCGCTATTCGAGCTGATTTGCTTCATCCGTGAGTTGAATGAGAGCCAAGTGCGCATTGGCAGATGGATTAGCAACCAGACCCTCTCTAGCGATTCCAGCCGAAATCACCGGAATACCCGCAGCCCCGCAATATTCCTTTGGCAGGTCCCGGAGCTAACCGAAGATTTTCCACATTCGGGCTTGCTGGCTGCGCCCGGCATCGGCACACTCCGCCGAGTTTCCGGGATGGCGTATGCGACCGGGAACTGATTTTGACATTCCCGGCCGAGTGAGCCCACCTCTAACCATGGGCATCCGGCCCGTGTCCATTGATCTATAACCATGAACCTCAACCTTCAAGGAAAAGTCGCCCTGGTAACCGGTGGCTCGCGCGGCATCGGTGCCGCCATCTGCCGTGCATTCGCAGCCGAGGGCGTGCGCGTCGGCTTCAACTATCATGCCAATCCGGAAGCCGCGGAGGAACTCGTCGGCCAACTGCGTGGCCACGGCGTCGAGGCCGTGGCCGTGATCGCGAACCTGGGTGAGGAAGCATCCGTGCTTAACTTGATAGACAGGGTAGCCGCCGAGCTCGGTCCTATCGATATCCTTGTGAACAACGCGGCAGTCTGCCCCAGCGGCCCCATGGAGAGCTATTCCTGGGATGTTTGGCAACACACGCTCAATGTCAACGTCACCGGCGCGTTCCTCGCCTGCCGCGAACTCGCCTCCTCATGGCGGCAACACCAAACCCGCGGAAAAATCATCAACATCGTCTCCCAGGCCGCCTTCCTCGGCTCCACCTCCGGCCATTTGCCCTATGACAGCAGCAAAGGCGCACTGCTGTCCATGACCCGTGCCCTTGCCAGGGAGTTGGGGCCGGAGGGCATCAACGTCAATGCCGTGGCCCCTGGCATGGTCAAAACCGAAATGGTCATTAAAAAACTTGAGGCCAAGCTCGACTTCTATCTATCGCGCATTCCCCTCAAACGCATTGCCGAGCCCGAGGAAATCGCCAACATCGTCATCTTTCTCGCGTCTGAGGCCGCCTCCTACATCACCGGGGCCACCATTGATGCCAGCGGTGGCGTGATGATGCATTAGCCACACTGGCGATGACAAGCGGACGCTCTACCCAAACTGATCTAACATACCAACCCAGCAAACCAAGCATGTCCGAAATGTCTATGTCCGTGCGGATCAGGCTCAGCCTGATGATGTTCTTCCAATTCATGCTCTTCGCGGTCTTCTGGTCGCAGTTGGCGGCCTATCTGGACAAGATCGGCGTCGTCGGCCTATCCAAATCACTGATCCTCAGTTCGATGGCCATCGGTTGCTTGGCCTCACCTATCATTGGCATGATCGCCGACCGGTTTTTCCCTAGCCAAAAGGTCCTGGCGGTGGTCAACCTGCTAGGGGCGGTATTTCTAGCGGTGGCCGGCCTGCAAAGCCAGCCGGTGACGGTATTTGCCTGTCTGCTGGCATTCATGCTTTGTTACATGCCGACGTGGGGGTTGACCGGGGCCATCGCCATGTCGCATTCCCCGGCTGACAAATTCCCGCAGATCAGGGTTTTCGGGTCGATCGGTTGGTGGGCGTCGGGGGCCTTCAGCCTGGTGGCCATCAAGTGGCTCAAAGTACCGGCCTTTGATGGCACCGCAACGCCGCTGTTTTGTGGTGCGGCGGTGAGCGTGGTCAGCGCGCTGCTGGCGCTGACGCTTCCCAACACGGAACCACCGGCGAAGGGCCAGCCGATGTCGGTGATGGATGCGCTGGGGCTGCGGGCGCTCTCGCTGATGAAGGACCGCAACTTCGCGGTGTTCATTCTTATATCGTTTCTCGCGATGATACCCTTCACGATTTACTGGTCTTACTGCTCGGTGTTTCTCGAGGCGCAAGGGTTCAAGTACATCACCATCACGATGAACTGGGGACAATTCGCCGAAATGTTCCTCATGCTCATGGTGACCGTTGCCCTAACCAAGATGGGGGTCAAATGGGCGATGGCTGCCGGGTTGCTGGCGATGGTCCTGCGATATGTCGCGTTCTATCTGGGAGGGGTCTATCAGATTGGTTGGCTATATTTCATCGGCATTCTCGTTCACGGGGTGATCTTCGGATTTTTCTTCGTAGGCGGGCAGATCTACATCGCACGAAAAGCGCCGAAGGAGATTCAGGCGCAAGCCCAGGGGTTCATTTTCCTTGTCACCTTCGGCCTCGGGCTGCTCGTTGGAAACTTCGCCAACGGCGCGCTCATCGATCACTTCACCACCAGCGTCAACTCCGTGAAAACCTATGACTGGGCGTCCGTGTGGGCCATCACCACCGGACTAACCGTCGCCCTGCTAGCCTTGTTTCTCCTATTGTTCAAGGATGACACGCCTGCTGCCACCGCCCACGCCAAGCGCTCATGAACAAGCCACTGTATTTCCTGGGAATAGACAACGGCGGCACCCTGTCCAAAGCCGCGTTGTTTGATGCGGACGGGGTGGAAGTGGCCTCTGCATCCCGCCGGATCGAGCTGATTGAAGTGCAGCCTGGGTGGTCTGAGCGGAGTGCCACTGCCATGTGGCTGGACAGTGCCTCGGCCATCCGCGAAGTGCTTGAGCGCAGCGCCATTGATCCATCAGACATCGCCGCCATCGCTTGTACCGGGCATGGCAACGGACTCTATCTCGTCGATGGCAACGGGATTCCCGTCCGCAACGCGATCAATTCGACCGATGGCCGCGCCGCCGACATCGCCGCCCGTTGGCAGCGCGATGGCACCGCCGCCAAGGCCCTGCCACTCACCGCCCAGTGCGTGTGGCCGGCTCAGCCCAACGCACTGCTGGCGTGGCTGAGCGAGCACGAGCCGCAAGCCATCGCCCGTGCCACTGCCGTGCTTTTTGCCAAAGACTTCACCCGCTTGCAACTCACCGGCGAAGTCTGGGCGGAACTCACCGACATGTCAGGCAGCAGCCTCATGAACGTCGTCACCGGCCAATACGACGACGACGTGCTGGCCCTCTTCGGCATCAGCGAATGCAAACGACTGCTCCCGCCTATCAAAAAAAGCCACGACCTGTGCGGCCGCGTGACCGCCGAGGCCGCCGCTGCCACCGGTCTGGCCGTTGGCACGCCGGTGGCCGGCGGCATGTTTGATATAGATGCTTGCGGGCTGGCCTCCGGAATTGTCAGTGAAGAACAGATGTCTCTGGTTTCGGGCACATGGGGCAACAACCAGTATATCTCCCGGGAACCGCTCATCGACAAGGACCTGTTCATGACCTCCTGTTATAGCATGCCAGGTTGGTACCTGATGCTCGAAGGCAGCCCCACGTCCGCCAGCAATCTCGAATGGTTCGTCTCTCAAGTCCTCAATGAAACCGACCCGGCCACCGGGCCATCCCGCCACGCCCGTGGCGACGCACTGGTCGCAGCCCTCGGCGAACCGTCCCCCGACACACCGATTTTCCTGCCCTTTGTTTACGGCTGCAATCTGCCCTCGCCAGCGCCCGCCGCCTTCGTCGGCCTCAAGGCCAGTCATGGCCGCGGGGAAATGCTACGGGCCGTTTATGAGGGCGTCGTGTTTGCGCATTTCACCCACATCAAGCGCCTGCTCGAGTTCCGGCCGCCACCTGCGTCGATCCGCTTTACCGGCGGGGTGGCTCGCAGCCGCGTTTGGGTCCAAATGTTTGCCGACTGCTTCCAGATTCCGATTGAAATTCCAGCCGGCTCGGAACTCGGCGCACTCGGGGCTGCCATCGCCGCTGCCGTCGCCATCGGCCATTACCCGGACTACCCGGCAGCCGTCAACGCCATGACCCGAATCGCCCAACGCCACCAACCCGATGCGTCCCGGGGCCCGGTCTATCAACAAAAATTCTCCCGTTACCTCGCCACGGCCACCGCCTTGGCTGCCATCCGCTAACTCACCAACCAACCATGAATCCCATGACCCGACTAAGCCTAACGATAGCACTGGCATCTCTCTGCGCCGGTTGCAGCAAACCCAAGCCCGCAGCGCCAGGCCAATCTGCAACATCCGAGCACGCCGTCAAACCGCGCATCGGTTTCCTGCTGCCAGACAAGTACAACAGCCCGGACGGAATGAGCATCGGCAAGGACGGCTGCATCTATCTATCAATGAACAACGTCGTCCATCAGGAATTTCCTGCCATGATCCTGCGAATCACTCCAGATGACAAACTCGAGGAAGTCATCACGTTACCACCCCACCCGGAAACGAAACTCGCCAGCCCGTTGGGCAATGGCTTCGGCGCGGATGGCAATTTGTATGTGGCGGACAACCAGGCGTTTTGCACCAAGGAACCCGCCAAATCCCGGGTGCTGCGGGTGAACATGAAGGATGGCAAGGCGACGGGCTGCGACGTGGTGGCGCAGGGCCTCAACATGGCCAACGGCTTGGCGGCCTGGGGCGATAGCGTGTACGTCTGCGAGAGCACCATCAACAGTGACGGGCCCATGCCAAGTGGCGTCTATCGATTCAAACTCAGCGAGCTCGATCCCGCCAAGCCAATCACCGTCACCGGTTTGGACGATCCCCACCTCGCCGTCAAACTCATGACCCAGAGCAAGGAGCACAAGGTCGGCGCCAATGGCTTGGACTTCGACAAAGACGGCAACATGTATGTCTGTAACTTCGGCGATCGGGAAGTCATCAAGGTCAGCTTCGATGCGGATGGCAAGGTCAAGACTCAGGCAGTGCTTGCCAAGGACCAGGGCATGGAAAGTTGCGACGGCTTGCACGTGGATGCGGATGGCAATTGTTGGGTGGCGGACTTCCTCGGCAACGCTGTGATTAAAATCGACAAGGTCGGCAAAGCCACCATCGTCGCCAAAAACGGCGAGAGCGATGGTGCCGATGGCAGCCTCCATGCCCCGTCAGAATGCATCCCGCGTGACGGCAAATTGTATATATCTAACATTAATTTAACCTACGGCCCGCACACAGCCAGCAAACTTTTCACCCTCTCGGTCATCGACCTCAAATAACCAGCCATGTCCCCCACCCCACGCCTCGTTATGACCAGTCAACAAAAATTGCTCGTCGCGCTCGCCGCGGGGTTGGCGCTATCCGGATTGTCAGGGGCGGCGGACGCCCCACCCCCTAAATTCCGCTTTGACACCACCAGCAACGGCCTGGCCATCGCCGATGGCGACAAACTGCGGGTGCTGCGGCGGGAATTTGCCGCGATCCATCTGGATGCCGTGGCCCGCGCCATCGACAGCCTGGCCATCAGCTATCCGGACAAATATGATGTTGCGGCCCACCGTGCGGCGCTCGCGGCGTTCAAGGCAAAACAGGCTGAGATCAAGGCGATTCTGGATACCGGCGAGCAGGCGAAGCTGGGCGAGGCGGAACAACTCTTGAAGGGCGTGCGCATGGCGCTGCTAGCCAATCCGCTGCTAGACGATGCCCAGGTGCTCATGGTGCGTCGTCCGCGCGGCAATGGATTCATCTCTCTCAACAGCCACTGCCACGTTTCCATCGCCCGTGGCGGGTTTGACGATTCAATCATCGTGATGTCCGATCTGCGCGGGAAACCTCGCTTTGACCCGTTGTTCAAACCCAGCACAGACGTGGTTGTGCGAGACGTCGAGCCGGATTTTTCAGGCGACAAGCTGTTATTTTCGAGCATGGATGGCAACCGCAAGTGGGCGGTTTTTGAAATCAAGGCGGACGGCACCCAGCTCAAACAGGTATCTCCCAAGGAATACCCGGATGTGGATTGGTTTGACGGATGTTACCTGCCGGACGGGCGGATCATTCTGCTATCGACCGCATCGTATCAGGCGTTGCCTTGCGAGAACGGCAGCCGGCCGATGGCCCAAACCTATCTCTGCGACCCCGTATCCGGCTCGGTCCGCCAACTCACTTTCGAGCAGGACTCGGATTACACGCCCTCCATCAACAATGACGGACGGGTCCTCTACACCCGTTGGGAATATTCAGACCTGATGCATTATTTTTCACGCATCCTGATGACGATGAATCCCGATGGCACATCGCAACTCTCCGAATATGGCAGTGGCTCGTATTACCCGACGGCACTCTTGCAGGCACGGGCAATCCCCGGCAGCAAACAGAAAGTGGTGGCCATCATTGGCGGCCACCACGACGTGGCCGAGATCGGGCGGATGGTTATCTTCGACCCCTATCTTGCCCGAAAATACCCATTCAAATACCATCCCACGAGCAAGGAATGGGGGCCTGCGGGGTCGTTCCTGCGCATCAACACCGAGGTCTTGCCAGCAACAGATACCGGATGTGTGGCGGAAATTCCAGGTTGGGGCAAACCGGTCGTCGGTGATGTGTGCGACCAACAAACCGGCAACCAGTATGAACAGGGCAAGCCCATGTTCGTCTATCCATGGCCCCTGAATGAGAATTTCTTTCTGGTGAGCGCCAAGTCGAAGGACGCGGAGCGGTGGGGCATCTATCTGGTGGATACTTTTGATAATATCACCTTGCTGGCGGAGGACACGGCGGCCTCCTTGTTCGAGCCCGTCGTGCTCAAGGCCCGGCCGCGGCCACCCGTCATTCCGGACCGAATCACTCCAGGCGCAAAGACGGCGTCCGTTCACATTGCCAGTATTTATATGGGACCCGGGCTCAAGGGCGTGCCAGTCGGATCTGTCAAATCGCTGCGGGTGTTTGCCTATCATTTCAACTACGTCGGAACCGGCGGCCACGAATCGCTAGGTGTCGAGGCAGGCTGGGACATCAAGCGCATCCTTGGCACGGTGCCGGTGGAGCCCGATGGATCGGCGTGCTTTGAGATTCCCGCCAACACGCCCATATCTATCCAACCGTTGGATGCCGATGGGGCGGCGCTGCAATTGATGCGCTCGTGGATTGTCGGCATGCCCAGCGAGCGAGTTTCCTGCGTTGGCTGCCACGAGGACAACCGCAGTTCGGTGCCGGCAAGCCGGACCTTGGCCGACGCCAAACCCATGGCCAAAATCAAACCCTGGTATGGCGATACTCGCCCGTTCGGATTCGAACACGAGGTGCTCCCCGTCCTCCAAAAATATTGCATCGGCTGCCACGACGGGGCCGATCGCCCGCCGGGCCTCAAGCCCCCACCCATGGGCAACGGCTACAACCTGCTCCATCCCTACGTCCGGCGTCCCGGGCCCGAGAGTGAAATGGAAGTGCTGCCACCGATGGACTATCACGTCTCGACGAGTCCCTTGATCCAGATGCTCAAGAAAGGCCATCACGGGGTCGCTCTCGACCGCGAGGCCTGGGACCGGTTATATGCATGGATCGATCTCAACGCGCCGTTCAAAGGGAAGTGGAGCCCTGGCGAATTCGAAGGCCACAAGCAAAAAGAGCGCCGCCTGGAGTTGGCCAAGTTGTTTGCTAACAATGACGTGTCTCCCGAGGACGAATATGACCACCGGGAGCAGGAGATTAAAGCGGGCCCGCCTCCCCAATATGTGAAGCCGCCGGAAGTAGCGGCGCATACGAACGCCCCGCTCAGCGTGGCGGGCTTCCCGATGACACCACTCCAAGCCAAAGAGCTCCAAACCAAAGCCGGAGAAACCCGAAAACTGGTGAAGATGCCCGACGGCAGCGAGATTGCTTTCGTTAGAATTCCCGCCGGTTCGTTTATCATGGGCAGTGACGACGGGATGGCCGACGAAGCCCCGTGTGCCGAGGTCAAGATCGACAAAGCGTTCTGGATGAGCGAGTGCGAGGTCAAAAACTCCGAGTACGCGAAATTCGATCCGGCGCATGACACACGGTACATCGACCAACATGGCAAGGATCACAATTTCCCTGGATACATAGCCAACCATGCCGATCAACCGGTGGCACGTGTGACATGGCAGCGGTCGATGGATTTCTGCCGGTGGCTGAGCAAGACGGCGGGCTTGAAGGTGAACCTGCCGAGCGAGGCGCAGTGGGAATGGGCGGCGAGGGCCGGCACGGCCGGAGATCTATTTTACGGCAGCCGCAACGATGATTACTCAAAGTTTGCCAATCTGGCGGGGCGTGAAACGCGTTGGAGCAAGGTGGGTTTCGAGGGTGGACCCATCATCATGCACCGCAACCCCTATCCACCGGAAATGAATTTCCCGCTGCACGACGAGCGCTTCGAAGACAAATGGTTTGTGGTGGATTACGTTGCACAATATGAGGCCAATCCCTGGGGCTTGAAAGACATCATCGGCAACGTCAACGAATGGACCCGCTCCAACTACAAACCCTATCCGTACAAGGACGATGACGGCCGCAACAACGGCGACCTGAAAGAACGCAAGGTCGCCCGCGGCGGCTCGTGGGCAAGCCGGCCAGTCGATGCCAGATCTGCCATCCGCCTGCCCTTCGAGACCTTCCAACCGGTGGTTGACGTCGGCATCCGCCTGGTCATCGAGGACTGACGGCCTGAGCTGATAATCTGCAATGAATCCCAAGGAAGAGCGCCAAGCTCTGACTTGGGGCGAGAAGGGGCCGAGAACCGAAGCCAGTAAACGACATCGCTTTTGACGAAGATGCGAGCCTGTATAATTCCCTGAAGTGCCGACGCCATCTGAGATATTGTCATTGCTGGAGACACGGAAACCGCATAGTCCAGTGCATGCATCGGCTCGTCCTTGCCCTC
>CAIQXC010000831.1 GCA_903875675.1 Akkermansiaceae bacterium | reverse complement strand
CGCCTCCCCGGTCGCTGGGTGTTCTTCGACAGGGATTTTTCCGAACTCTACGGCGAGTGGCGCGAGTGGGGCGGCATGAGGGCGAGCAACCTCTACTTCCTGCCGGTGCAATCTGACAGGCCGTCCCGTTCACCACAGCCCCTTTTCAAGCTCTCCGCCACTTGCGGCAACCCGGATCCCCGAGCCCGTCGCAAGTGAGCCCACCAACGAAACCATGAAGCAACAAACGAAACTATGAAAGCAACAATCCAACTGTCACCCACCATCATCCAGCCACCGCCCGAGCCCAGGGACCTGCTCACCGAAAGGGAGGCATGCGCCTACCTGAAAACCAGCAAGCGCAACCTGTTCTGTTGGCGCATGAGCGGACTCATTCCATACATCAAGATCGGCAGGGCGGTTAGATTCCGCGCCGCTGACGTCGAGCAGGCCCTTCAATCCATGACCATTACCACCAAGCCCTGACACCCCCATGAAACGCACCTACAAACTGATAGCAAGTCGCGGCAACGAGATCGTCTTTGACGACCGCCTCCAAGCCGACAGCCCCCGCGATGCCCGCCGGGAAATGAAGAAACTGCTGGGACTCGCAAGCCTGAGCGGCATCGTCTATTCGATCACCGAGATTCCCGTGGACCTGATCCGCGAGATTGTCGATGCCAGGATTGCCGAACTCGCCGGCGGGGCCCCGCTCGCCAATTGCGGATTGAAGATTTCGGATTGCGGATTGAAGAGTTTGCGCCGACTCGCCACCCTGGAACAAACGCCGGAAGAACCGGCACCCTGCCCCCGCTTCGATCCTTTGGCTGACCTGCCAGACTCGGCCACCGAACCCGACTGGAATTTGGTCAAACGCCACTTCCGCCGCTACGGCAACCCGGAGGCTACCGCCTCCAAATACGGCATCGCGCTGCGCGACCTCAATGCACGCGCCAGAAGGGAGGCATGGTCATGATCGAAATCCGCAAATACCGCCACTCACGGTTCTGGGCCGTGTATGTGGATGGTGAGTTGCTGGCCGTGGTTGTCTATCGGAAAGGCGCGGTGGCCATCGCCGACATGCTGATGAGTATGCGCGTCAGAAAGGAGGCTGGTGATGCCGCGTAAGCCACCAGTCCCACCCACCTGCTTCGTCCCGTCCTGTCCTGCGGATTTCGTCGGGCAGGCGGGCAAGGTGGCGGAAGTGTTGCTGCGGAAAGCGGAACGGCTCAGGGCCAACCCAAACCAACCGCTCAAGCTCCTGATCTCAGGTGCTCCCGGCATTGGCAAGACGAGTCTGGTGAACCTGATCGCCCGCACGCTCGCCAGCCACCCCACCGCCATCGAGGACGTGAACGGCAAGGAAGTGGGACTCGAACTTGCCCGCGAATGGACGCGTTCACTCGCCTATGCTTCCATGTTCGGCCCGTGGGCTATCAAAGTGGTGAATGAACTCGACCGCTGCTCGAAGGACGCCCAGTACATGCTCCTCTCCTACCTCGACCGCATGAGGCCGGGTCACGCGTTCCTCGGCACCACCAACCTTGACCTGACCAGCCTAACGGAACGCTTCCAGACCCGCTTCCAATCGGTCCGCCTCCATCCGCCTGACAACGAGCCTCTCGCGGCATTCCTCGCCCGGCGCTGGGGCGCTCCCATCTCAATCACCCGCCAAATCGCGGAAGGGGCCAAGGGCAACGTCAGGGCGGCGATGGCGGATTTGGAGATGTGGATGGGGTGATAATCTATCGCTAAATGGGATGGCACCGGTGGATATTGAAAGGAGGTTGTAATGAGACTAAGAAGCTCACGCCGGTTGTCCCGCCACGTATTGTTAGCACTCTTCTTTTTTGTCCAGTGGACGATTGTCGTGCGAAATGGGTGATCATCCCGATCTTCGTCTTTGGTTGCGTGTAAAATCAAATCCCGTAATATGAAATAGAAAATGCCAGTTCGGCCAAAATGATTCTTGACCAATTACTTAAGGTGGGAAATTGCTGTTAGGTATGTAGGCACATTGTCATATGACATCACTTCGGCGCGTGACAAAAGGACGCAATAAGCTGCGCAGCAAATATCAACGGACCAAAAAAAAGATTAAGAAAGAATACCCATCGTGGGATTCCGTTCGTTCCTATCCGCCAAAGTCTAACGGTATATACCACGGAAGCGAGCATGCAAACAGTAATCCCAATCTCGAAAATGAAATGAGTCGCGAGAAACACATCTTCTCCCATCAATCGAGCAAGCCCCATCAAAGCAAAGAGTGCCAGAGCGACAGGCAGGGGCCACACATGCTTGCAAATTCGCAGTCTACTTTCCGCAGGAGGTGTTTGTGAGATGTTCATTCTGGCCGATGGTGAGTTTTATGAAATTATTGCCTGGGCTAGTTGGTTCGTCAAGCTATTGTGATAATGCGCCGATTTTTCAAATTTGCCTTCTGCGTAATACATATTTTAACACATTTAGGTGTTATCAGCGGCGTATCTGACAGGTGATGTCATAAGTGCTTAGGTGGTCGCTGTGGCCTACGCTTCTCTGGGATTATGCTTCCTGAGAATAGCGGTATGCCGACTTTCCAAGTTGCCTCCACATCTGCCATTCCCAATACCGCAAAGATGTTCGCGTAATGTCGACAATTCATGCAAAGTGGGCCGTAATCATACCAGTGCAAATCCATTGCTTCAATTGCTGCAATCGCCACCTTATCTTCATTTTTATCTGATTTTGCGCTTGGAGGTCCATCAGGTTTGATTACGTTGGTCTTGCTAAGACCCGCAATACTCATTTCAAATCTTGTGTACCCCGTATCACAGGACGGGTTTTCTATTACGGTGGCAAGGTGTCCTACGGAAACAATCCATCTATCCGCGCCAAGAACATCAACACTACCAATAGGATAGTTTCCAACATAGGCGTAAAGATTGGACCCTTCTGGTAGAAGTTCGGCTATGCTATTTGTTGCGTAATGTAGTGGATCCGTGGAGAGCCACCTTCCCAACTCCGGATCGCAAGCTCGGAAGTGAGCTAGAATGATTTCAGACTGTCCACTAAAGGGGCCATGCAGGGTAATGTGGCCGGTGTACCCGATGTCGCAGGCGGTATAGCCGCTTGCCTCGTAGCGGGTGATGCGCTCGCCATAGGGCGTGTAGTCATAGCGGGCCACCAAGGTGCCGTCGGAGGCAAGAACTTCACGGACGCTGCCGAGGTGATCGCGGCAGTAGTGATAGCTTTGCCACGCGGAGCCATCCCATCGTTGTTCGCCGTTGGAGAAATAGCGGCGGTCGGTTGTGGCTGCGTCGGGGTCGGTGCCGGTGCGGCGCTCCACGAGGGATATGCCGTCGTATAGATAGTAATGGTGAACTGCTGTGGAACCGTTCGTCTCAATGCGCTCTGCCCTCTGGCCGAGGGCGTTGTATTTAAACTCCGTGGTCACGCCGTCGGCCCATGTGACCTTTTTCAGACGACTGAGGGAATCCCATTCGTATGCCCTAACACCGTCGCCCGTCAGGTTGCCGGCGTCGTCATAGGAAAATTCGCGAGCGTCCTGCGGGTCGGTGGCCACGGTGTAGCGGTAACTTGAGCGATTCCCAGATTCATCGACGACTTCAACCGCAAACGTGCTGGTGCCAGAGGGCAGGCTGACTTCGGCCTCGAAGCGGTTGCCGGCCAGCATGCGGGCCGGGTGCTCACCCTGACCCGCGAGCCCCACGCTGACACTGCCCGGTTTGCTCAACGTACCGGCTACGCGCGTGGTTCCACCGCCGCCGAGAGCAGTGATTTGGTTCATGTCGTTATGGGTGGCAGTTGTGGCGGTGGCGGTGCTGCCAGCTTCGGCGCTGTGCATGGAGGAATAGCGATTCCCGGCCGGGTCATAGCCATAGGTCCAACCACCGCGAATAGTACCGGACAGGGCCTTTTCAACGACACCGGTGAGTTGGCTGGCAAAGTCGTGGGTCATCGTCCACTCGTATTCGTTGGTGGTGCCGGGGTTGGCAAGTGGCACGCTGCGCTTCCATGTCTGAATGCGCCCAAGCGAGTCATAGGTATAGTCATGGCGGGCGATCTCCTGCGTGCCCTTCTTCGAGAGGATGTTTTTGAGGGCATGGCCAAGGTTCTCACCAAAGTATTCAAATGCGGTGTTGAATCCGCCGGAATGGGTGACGGTGGTGAGCATGTCGGACAGACCGGCATAGCCCATGTCGTAACTGCCGAGCGGATCGACAAGGGAATCGAGGCGACCGTATGCGTCACGAGTGGTCTCAATGGTGACACTGCCAGGCGTTTCGCGGGTGACCTTGCGGTTGGCATCGTCATAGGTCCACGTGATGGTGTCTTCATCCCAGGGTCCATCAAGTTCCGTGACGCGTCCGATTAAGTCATGAGTGAGGTGATGGACGCCCGCAGCATAGACCGTGTCTTTGATCGTTTCGAGACGATCCCAAGTGTCCCGGGTTTTAGTGATGTTGAAATCCGGGGCGTCCTCCGGGTCCTCGTTAGGCCCCCATGTCCGGGTGGGCAGGCCGTGTTCGTCGAACCCGAGCCAAGTACTCTGGTGCATGCGGTTGGTGACATGGTGCGGTTGGGTCGGCTTGGCCGGATCCCATGTCACGCTTTCAAATGTTTCGTCGGGATAGGTCTTGGTCACGAAGCGCCCGAATTCGTCGTAAAGCCATGAGGTGGTGTGCCCGTTGGCGTCGATCAGGGAATTCATTCGTCCGGCGGCGTCGTGGCCGAACTGGGTGACATGACCGGCTGTATCGGTCGATCGCGTCATGAGACCGCGGCCATCGTGCCGAAACAGAGTGCGTTCGAGCACGGTATCCGCGCCGCCGGTTCTCTTGCCAGAGGTTGTTTCTGATACATAACAACACTGCCACACCCGATAAGTGAAGGAGCCATTCATCTCGTCCACATCGCCGGTGAACTCGCGGTTGATCCGGTCGAGCGGGTCGTATTGGTAACTTGACAGCAGTCCCGCCGCGTTCATGACCGAAAGGAGCCTGCCCTGGGTGTCATATGCGGTGCTCAGGACGATCTCATCATTGATCTTCACCGCCGACGGATACGAGTTGGTATCATAGGTGAAGGAAACAGTGTCGCCGCTCACGGAGTCGCTGACGGATTCCGGCAGCCCGTTGGTTTTCCATGTGAATGTTAGAACGCGGCCGGTGGCATCCGTGACGGTGTGCGGCCTGCGGTCCGAGTAATAGGTGTAGGCGGCGAGGGTTTTCTCCTGCCCGTCGAGGTTGCGCTTCACTGAAAACAAATCCTTGCCGCCGTTGGTGTATGTGTAGCTGATTTCATAATCCGTATCCTCGTCGTTGTTGGATTTGGGCAGGCGCAGGCATTGGAGTTTCCCGGCGGCAGCATCGGGGGATTGGTAATAGATCCGCCAGGTGATCTGGTCGGCGGCGTCGGTAACAGCGGTCGCCTGTCCGGTGGCGGAATCGTGGCCACCGACGGAGAACAGAGGAAGTGGGTCGCCGGTCGAGGACAGGTTTGAGGCAGTTGTCTGGCCGCGCTCGCCGACCAGGGTTTCGGAATAGGAGGTGAGGGGACCGGTCCAGCCCTTCGGATTGTCCAAATCGGCCACGGCCGCTGCGAGTTGGGTTGCATCCCGGTGCCACGTCTGCCGGGCATTGGCCGAGTAGAAGTATTCTTCTGCATTGTTTTCGGGGTCGGTAATGGTGATACGGTGGTTGCGCCCCATTGCGGCATTTGCATCGGGCCAGATGGTGTCAAACGCGCTCGCGGTGCCGTCGGCCGGTTCAGTCTGCACGGCGGTCGTGCCTTTTGGAGTGGTGATGGTGGAGATAAACAATTCCGGAGCTACCGTCGGGGAGCCGCTTCCGGTCACGACGGCCACCGATTCCATCGGTTTTGTCACATACTCGAAGCCGTAGTGTCTGCCTCCCATGTCGACGGCTGTCTGCAAGTTCCCGGCAGGGTCATAGG
>CAIQXC010000830.1 GCA_903875675.1 Akkermansiaceae bacterium | reverse complement strand
GCCACTCCAGGCACCTGTGCCACTCGCATCAGCGTTGGGGTTCCACAGGAATTCGCGTTCTGTGAGGCGGCGCGTGGCAATGTCATAGGAATAGACTTGGAACGAGAGTTTCGTTTCATCGCCGATGCCCGTCAGTGGCGCAGTCGTGGCTGAAACGCCGGAATAGTCACCCTTCATCGGGGAGTCCACGCGGAAGAGTTCTACGCCGGGCCAAGCGGCATCACGAGTGGCGATCAGGTTGTTGTTGGGATCCTGGCCGTTCCAATTGGTCGCGCCGTTGAAGTTGTCATGACCGCTGAACAGCGCCCTAACACTTGGATGGGCGATGAGCCAGTCGGCGACATATTGCTTGGCAGCATTCATGTCCACATAACTCGTGGAACTGTCCGTGCCAGTGAGTGAGAACGGAATGTCCCCCGCTGCCGAGCTGCTGGTCGTGGAGGGATTGCCGAATACTTTGGTTTCGCCGGCGGCCATGTTGAGCGGGGCATGGCAAAACAGCAGCACCGGTGTGCTAGCGGCAACATTGGCCAAATCGGCAGTCATCCAGTTCAGGATGTTCTTGTCCGGGAACAGGTTCACGCACATCACATGTGTGCCGCCAACATCGAAGGAATAATTCACCTGCAGGTTGACGTTGGTATAGTCAGCCGGATTGGTGAAAACACTCGTCGCGATCGGCGATTTACCTGAATAGGGAGTCATACGGTTATAGATTTGCACAAATGATGTGGCGTCCCGATCGCCGGTGGCAATCTTTCCAATCATGCCGATGGCGTCGCTAACATCATGGTTGCCGGGCGAAAGGAACACAGGGATCCCCTGGCCCTGACTGTTGGTCAGGGTGAGAAGGCCTCCAGCGGTGTTGCCGGGGTTCGCGTCGCCCAAGAAGTCATGCTGCCACTGGCCCCAGGTGACGCTGCTGACTGGAGCAACGTATGAGGCCTGGCCGGGATAATCCAGTGTGCTTCCCAGATAACTGAGACTGTGGTTGGCTGCAATTGCGCTGCTGGATTCAGAGCGATTGGCGATGTCTCCGGTGTCCATGAGAAAATCGACTTGGCCGATTGGCTGGCCGGCCGCGACGCCGCTGTCGTTGGGGAACGACTGCGTAGGCAGGGTGTTCATTCGGGCGATCATGGCCTCATTGACGGCTTGGCCGGTCACATTGAAGTTGCCACGGAAAATCGGGCGGACGATGCCGTAGTGATTGTCCGAGGTGTAGATGAAGTTAACGACTTCATTCAGCGCTTTGGCAGCAAAATCCCCCTGATGGTTGACTACCGCCCAGACCGTGTGGCTGGCGCTATCCACGCCGAAGGTGCCAAGTGGATAGGAACTGGTGTAGGCTCCAGACACAAAGCGGCGGACGCCGCCCTTGTTCAAATCAACGGCATTGACCCAGTGGCCAAAAGAATCCTTACCGGCAAGCACAAACGAGCCGTTAGCAAGTTGCGCCGCGCTCACTGAGGACGGATCATAGCTGAGCGCAAGCGTGTAAGTATCTGCTTGGGCGGCACCGATCTGCTGGAGTCCCCAGACGGAGAGCACGTCGCTGGCCAGACCGGACACCGAGGGAGTCCAGCCGGTATTCACCGCTTTGGCCTGCGCCTTGCCGTAGTTGTTCGTAGTTACGCTGGTGTTGGAGCCGTTGAGAATCCCCATCGATGTGCCGACATAGCCGGTTTCGCCATTCGTTGAAGCCGCCGTGGTATTATCAGACACCGAGGTATAGACCGCGCCTTCGGGGATGACAAACTCCTGGCCGTTCAGACTGTAGCCGGTGGTGGATTGCTTCACGAAATGGAAGGGGCCGGAGTAATTGCTGGCCGTAGTATCGGCATAGTAATCGATCGTTACCCGGGGACCGTCCACGGTGAATATATAGTAACCGATTCGGTTCAACTGCTGCTCAACCGGCAGATCGTTGGTTGAGGCGGGATTGCCGGGAGTATAGAACTTGGAGCTGTCCGAGGCGCAGATAAGCTGATGGGTTTTGCTTTGTTGGTCCGGGCTGGTGACAATGGAATTGTAGTGGTGATGATCGTGGCCGGAGATTACATACTTTACGTGGTTGCCCTGCATCGCGCCGAGGAAGCTGTTGATAAAGTTCGTCTTGGCCGTGAACGCCGTCTGGTTGGCGGCAGTTAACGACGCGTAGTTCAAGCTGGAACAATCCCCGGGATCGGCCGAGGTCACCTGGCCACCGAACATGCTGTCCTTGTGATTGCCACCCAGCATGTTCTTGTGAGTGAACACAAATGCGTGGGTGTTGGCGGGACGGCCCGCCAGCGTGCTATTGATCCAGTCCATCTGCTCGGGTATGTGGCTGGTGTAGTAATCGGGCGATTGAAACTGATCCAACAACATGAAGGTCACGTTGTCGTAATTGAATGCATAGGAAATGCTGTCATTGGCGAGATTGGCCGCCGTCGGTGAGGTAAATCCATTGCCCACGGGGAAAGGCGAGCCGGTAGCACTCGCCGGAGGATTGTTGGTCAAATCTCCGGCGGGAGATACCAGCGCCGTCGTGATGTCACCAGGCGTAGAGTTGTTTATGCCTGCGTTCACACCAGGCACAATCTGCGGATAGGCATGACGGAAATCCGCGCCGGAACCAATATAGGTGCCATTTGCGGCCTCATGATTTCCGCGAGTGGGATAAAAACCAATGCCTGCGTTATACAAATCCTGCGCATATAACGCTCGGACATAGTCGTTGGCCTGGCTGCCGCTGTCGGTCATGTCGCCGATAGCGACGACGAGCTTGACGTTGGCGGCGATGAACTGACTGTCCACCTGCTTGATGATGTTGGCCGCGATGGTGTTAGGATTTTTTCCGTCATCGGTTACCAACCATTGGGTGTCCGAGATGACGCCGAATGACCAAGGTGTTGCCTGGGCCGTAGCCGGGTGGAATGCAGTCGCAAATGCGACAGCACCCACGCAGAATAATAGAAGTCGATGATTCATGGTGAACTTTCTGGTATTGGGGGGTGTATATGTTACAGTGATGCTCTGGCTCTTGCAGAACGGGACGACCTTAACTCAAAGCCGGCTGCATTTTCTACGCGGAATCCGTTGATTTCTTGACCATGTCCGGCGGCAACTGTGACAACTTCGTAACAATCCAAGTCTCGTCCACGGATCTGGTTGAATTACCTATCTCTCCATGGTAAAGATCACGTCACCGCCTCGATCACCCGAAACAAGCATCCTCCAAGGGACGTGCGACAGGAGACTGACCGTTGGCGAAGCGGAGACAGGGGCATTCGGGGAGTATTTCATCAGGGCGAATGAGTTGCTAAGGAGCTTCGCCGCAGCAACCCGCTTGCCCGTTCGGTTGGTCGTCGCGGGCGAAGCCTTCGAGATGCCGCCGAGCCAGCATGACGCTTGCCAGCAAGCTCGCGGGTTGTCGGACACTGCGGTCGAGTGTCTGCGGTTTCACAAGCAATTCCACACCGCTGGAGACGGTGCCAAACCCCTATGCCGGGCGGTTTGCAGAAACGGCTTTGTTAGCGGTGTGATGGCAATTGAAGCGTCGGGCAGGACACTGGCACGCGTGGAAGTGGGGCCGGTGCCGGCTGCGGATGGATCCACGTTGGATCCGGGCCTGTGCGTGATCGAGTACCTTGTTGGCAGGCTCCGCGAACAGGCGGCTGTGGTCGCGCAAACGGCCGCACTGGCAACCCCGGCCGGGCTGCGCAAGGCTATCGACCACATCCGGGAGAATCTGGATCAAGCCGTCACTCTGGCGGATGCTGCGCGGATGGCGGCGCTCAGTCCGGACCGCTTCAGCAGGGTCTTCCGCCAACATACAGGAAGATCCTTCAGTGCCTATTTGGCGGGTCTCCGAGTGACGCGTGCCTGCCAGATGCTGGCGGATTTGCCGCACACGAGGATTTCTGACATTGCGATGGCTTGCGGGTTCGAATCGATCCCATATTTCAACAGGCTCTTCATCAGGCATACCGGCCTGTCTCCGAGGCGCTTCCGGTCCCGCTAACAGGTCGCATCACGTGCAAGGGAACAGGTCAGTTCACCGTGATAGCAACCCGCACAATGCGCATCTTGGAGGTGGCGCTGATCGAGTTACCCATGAAACTCAGTGTTCGACCTCATGATAGCCACTGGGTCGAGCACGTTCAATTCCCTGAAATTGCCCCAAAACGAGACGCCATTGCTTCACTCACACCGGGTGGCGAGTGTGTCACCATGTATCCTTGCACCGGGTTGAATAACTTGTATGTGGGGATGACCGACGTGACCGCGAAGGGGTTGACCATGGTGCCCAAGAAAGACCGGATGCAGATGATGCGGACGGGGCGGGGTGCGCTGACGCCGAAGCAACTGGACGAAGTGATGCAGATGTACCCGAACACGCAGATCTTCGACCCCAGCGGCTACTGGACGCCGGAGAGGACCCGGGCGGCGATGAAGGAACTGGGCAAAGATGCCCCTATGCCGAAGAAGTAACGGGGCTCTCGTCCAGACGCCGAACCCGTCCGGTCGGGACCGGGAACCTCTCTTATTGGGTCACGAATTCGACACCACTTCTGGGCACTGCCGTTGGAATGCCCGTTGGCATTGGCGGCTTGCGCTGCCTTGCTCATGCGGGCAACCGTGGCCGGTTCCTTCCAAAATCTATCTGATCGAAGCGCTGGTTATTGCTGCCATTATTGCTTGACGGGAAAGTCCAAATTGCCAATAACTGGCCCCATGCCCTTGCTAGAACATCTATCAGTGCAGCGAGGGAGATGTCGTCGCCCGCCCACAGGCTCTTGCGGCGCTGTGTCGGCTATATTTCGGACCTTGGCGTCCGCTTTGCCACAAAGTGCGGCTGCAATCAGGATGGCTGCCGCCCTGGTCTTCCTGTACCCTTGCGTCGATGCTTGGATGATCAACGTGAATCTCGGCGATGGCGCGAGACCTACGCTCAATGGCCCCGCCGGTGGGGCCGCCACCACTTGGAACGCATGGGGCCTCTCTGGCGGCACGTTAAAGGACTCTGCGGGCAACG
This sequence comes from Akkermansiaceae bacterium, assembly GCA_903875675.1. Lineage (GTDB taxonomy): Bacteria > Verrucomicrobiota > Verrucomicrobiia > Verrucomicrobiales > Akkermansiaceae > Luteolibacter. The sequence goes on along the minus strand of CAIQXC010000830.1, from coordinate 2,405 downwards.
ACACCAACGTGACCTTCACGGCCGCCGGAGACGGCCCCTATGGCGATTGGTGGTGCGACCTTGAGATTCTCGCGGGTGGCGTGTTTGATGCAGGCGGCGGCTCGCTGCCGTTCGTGATCACGGGTCTCGTTCCCGGCCGGACCTACGATCTCTACATTGCCAGCTCCTGGGGCCAGAACGGTGGCAACTCGTCGTTCTGGAGCTCAAATAAAATGGACACGCCTTCGCCGCAGACGGCTGACAACCGGACGGCCCGCAACGCGACAAACTGGGTTCGCGGGGTGAACTACGTGCTCTTTCAAAACGTGGAGCCCGATACAACGGGCAACATCAGCCTCACCTATGGCGGCGTCGGCACCTACGGAATGTTGAACGGCTTCCAACTGGTGGACACTGGGCTTGCCGCCGTGCCCTATGAAATCTGGGCTGCTGATCCCGCACGCGGATTTACGGCAGGGGTGAACGACGGGCCGCTGGACGATCCCGACCACGATGGCATCCCCAACCTGATGGAGTTCGCCCTCGGCGGCGACCCGATGGTCGGCTCGCAATCGATCCTGCCGAAATCGTCCTGCACCGGCGACGGGTGGGTCTTTGAGTACGACCGGAGCGACCTGTCAAGACCGCCCGCAACCACGCAATTGGTGGAATACAGCAATGACTTCGTGAACTGGACCCCGGTGATCATCCCGTCCGTCAGCAGCGGCAATGTGACGATCACCGGCGGCGGCCCGGTCGATCACGTCAAAGTCGTCATTCCGGTCCAAGGGTCCGGAGGATTCGCCCGCCTTAAGGTCAGCCGTTAGCAAGTTTTTGCCCGATTTTCCCCAACCGATTCCCAGGACCATGTCATCCTTATCAAGCACACGTCGCGAGGCGTTGATCGTCACCGTTGGCATCCTGGCGCTGCTCCTGACCTCCAACCCATCACCGGGTGCGCCGGACGGCGGGGACTCGACGGCGGACGCGCGCGCCAATGCCAAGACCGCCCTGATGCTTGCGCTCGGAGAACTTCAAAAATGCGCGGGTCCCGACCAACGCGTCACGGCACGCGCCGACATCCTTGCTGCGGCCATTGCCAACCCGCACCTGACCGGCGTGTGGGATTCGTGGGAGATCAAGGCCACCGCCCCGCCCCTGGCAGCGGACTACGAAAAACCGGCCAAGGATGCGAAGTTCCGCGGATGGCTGGTTTCCAACCCAGACGCCGCTGCAGCCCGCCAAGTCGGTTTCGCCAGCCAGGCCCTGGTCGATCCCGCGACGCTGTGGGGCGCGGGATCGCTCGGTGCCACAGCTCCCTCTAGCAGCCACGTCAGCGCCGCCAAGGTCCCCGTAGCCTCACCGCCGGGTGCCTATGCCTGGGCGGTGCTCGACGAGGGGGTTAAGGCCCGCATCAACACGCCGTACATCGACGGTGCCAGCTCAGTCGCAGCCAAGACCTTGCAACTCGGTTCCGGCGAGCGCCCGGGCGTGGAGTTCATCACCGGTCTCGGTGGACTGAGCCGACCTTCCTTCGAAACCACCTCCCCTGACTTCGCTGACTTCGTCAAGGGGATCGGTGACGCCAATTTCGGACTGACAGCCGAACGCCTCGCCCCCGGCAGCGGCGAGGTGTTGAAGACCCTCACCCATGACGTCTCGCTCCATTCGACGGGACTCTTCACGGATACCGCCCGCGGAGGATTCAAGCAGGATTTCCACTTGATGACGAATTCAGCCAGCCTGCCTGCACCCTATCTGAACCGGAGTGTATACGCCTCGCGCTTGGGAATGAGTGCGTCCACGGTCCGCTCCGATCCGACTTGGGCATCCCTCCGGGATTTTGCGCTTTTCTATCGCGACAAGCTCAACCGTTCGGGCGGAGTTCCCTACATCAAGTCCCAAATCCCAAGCGGTTGGGTGGCCTCGACGGGAACCACTCCATATCTGACAATCAACCGAGCTCCGCCAGCCGGGGTCGTCCTGCTGCCCACCATCGCCAAAGTCCAGATGGTCTTCAGTCTGGTGGCCGAAGACATCTATCAATACACCGGCCAAGCCGGCGATACCATTCCCGCAAGCGCACCGTCGTTGATGAGTCCCGAAGCGGACTACTTCCGCGGCACGCCATACCAATACCTCCTATTCCTTCAATACACCCCCGTCGTCACGCTGCACAATCCATACAATGTCGCCATCGAGTGCTCCAATCTGCGCATTGAATTCGCCAATGTCCCTTTATCCATGACGGTTTACCGCAACGGCATCGCCCAAAACACCGGCCTCGCCCCGCTGGACCAACTGTTTTACACCGAAAACGAATCGGGCACGGTCAACAAGCGGTTCGGAATGAACTTGAAAACCAAGGCGTCCGACGGCACGCCGGGGTCCAGCACCTTCCGCCTGCTGCCCGGCGAGGTGAAGAT
>CAIQXC010000829.1 GCA_903875675.1 Akkermansiaceae bacterium | reverse complement strand
CCCCTGCATTGCCGATCCCCAGTGCGATGCCTGCCGTTAGGGCAAGCGAGAAGCGTTTCAGGGAAACGCAGGTGTTGTTGGTAGTCATTGGTATTTTCATAATTCCTCGGTTTAGGTTCTTGATCAAGTGGTCCAGTTCAGTCAAAGAAATCCGAAAGCCCTCCGAACAACTTGGGCGGCTGGTTGACGTCCCACAGCCGGGCGAGTCCTTCGTGTGATTTGAGATTTCGGATCGTTTCATGAGAATGAAGGGCTGAACTTTGACAGTCTCAGATACGTCCTCAAGGCAAAAAATCCGGATTTCAGGTGTTCAATGATTGGACACCTATGTCTTGCAGCGGCGTGTCTATGACCGCCGATGTGCATGAGTTGACCCTTGTTGAGTCGGCGGGTTCATTGGCGGTTCATGGGCATCGGCGGTCATAGACACGCCGCTACAACCGACAACTATTCTTGAGCGGCTCCTTAGGACCTCACCTGTGCTTCGCCCGCCAGTCGAGGAAGATTGCACGCACGTGGCGTTCCGCAGTGTGTTGGCGCAGGGCGAATTGATCGTTGAAGGCTTGTTTGGTGGGATAGAGGTGATCGGGCTTGTCGGCGCTTGTCTGGTCATCGACGGCGAGCAGGTCGTGATCGGGGAGGCAGCGGCGCGGGCCGAGCAGTTTTGGGGTTTGGATGTCATCCGGATAGGTTGAATAGTCGCGCCACCACTGACCGCTGATGAGTTTGCCCTTCCAGAAGGCTCGTGTCTCCGAGTCGTCCTTGAACACGGGCTTGTCGTTGTTGATTGAGAACTTGTTGCGATCGAACACCGCATCCTGCCTCGACCCGGGATTGACGGGATGTGCCGGATCGTAGAGCGGCAAATCGCCGCCAGTGGCGGGCACCACATGGGCATACAACGAATGCGCGTAGAAGTCGGCCACCGCATGGCACGCGCGGCCCAAGTCGCCAACGTCGCCCGTGTCGAGTCGCTGGTTGATCAACTGCCAGGCTTCGTCGATGTAGGCGAAGTCGCAATGATCGCGCGGATCGTAGCACAACACGTTGCCATCCAGTTCGAGGCTCGCCGTTTTGACGGTGAACAAATCGAACCATGAAAGCTCGCTCATCTGGGAATCGAAGATGCCGTTGTGAACGCTCATTGCAAAGGCCGGGTCGTAGTTTTCCCAGAAGCTTCGGTTGTGGATGTAGTGGCGCAGATCCTGCTTCGTCTTGTCCGCGTGGGGACCATGCACGAGCCACAGGTGATCGCGGTTAAACACGAAAAACGGCTGATACTCATAGCTACTTCGCGCCGAAGCCGCACCCTGCCGCCGCCTGGCCGGGGGTTTTGCGGCGCGCTGGTGCTGATCCACCCGCTCCACGGGATCAAGGACCATCCATGAGCCGCCTTCCATTTGATACATCACCCAAGCATGGTCGTGGCAGCGCCGCCGGCCCGCTGGACTCGTCTCGACCAAATGGCCGAAAACAAGCCGCAGACAACTGCGGCTGATGCCCGACTCTTCCAACAACGCCATCAGCAGGAACGACAGATCTTCGCAGTCGCCCCCGCCATTAGCGAGCGTTTCTGCGGGCAGCAACCATTCCTCGCGGCCCCGCCCTTTCACCGGTAGATAGTGAAACTTGCCGAACGCCTCGATCACGCGGTGCATGCGATAGTCGAAGTTGCCCGGTTTGCCAAAGAAAAAGCGCTCCCGCTCCTCACACGGCAGGACCTCGACAATTTGCTCGAAGAAAAACTTCCCCACCTCAGCGCTGTGGTCAATGGCCAGAAACTCGCGCACGTCAATGCTCAGTGACGTGCTCTTGTTACCCGGCACCCGCCGCGCGGCGCTGACCAACGGTGAAACAATCTGATCGCCCGCCCAGTTGTAGGCGAACGTGCGGCTGATACGGCTGAGATTCATACACATGATGTTGGATGGGGGGTTGGGGTTGGTTGTCGTTGGATAGAGATTCGTTGGCTGCTAAATGACTGCGACTCCGAAAGGGAAGGATTCTGAGACGCATCATGCACGCTGCGTTCCTAGCTGCGAAATGCTTGGAAGCGCAAGCAAAATCGCGCCCTTCTCCTGCCTCATTTCTCCGACTAGAGTTCCGATTGTGTATTCACATCACCCGAGCTCCTGCGCACCGGCGTGGGCTGAATCGTGGTTCCATGCGATCCCAACTGGCTACAAGAATCACCGCCTGGCCCCCGAGATGTCTCAGACTGAGGTGAACAAGCACCTGCCGCACAACGCGACAGTGGAACAGGCCGTGGCTGTGACCACGGACCGATTTGCCGCCGCGTTGCGCGCCGAGCAGGAAATCGGCCTGATTACGTCCGGCAATGAGCACTCCAGGTTGCGCCTTCCCTGTCCAGCTCTCATGCGGATCAGCGATACACTATGAAAACTTACACATCTAGATTCTCCTCCTCCGTGCGGAATCTGTAGACAAAACGTGCACAAGCTTTCTTGAACCACCTGAGCATCTCATCACAAGCGCCCGGAATACTGTCTTCGGGAAACTGGATTTCGTTTACATGAATCATGCTCGAATGCGACGAGATAATCGGATCTCCCAAGGGAAAGGTGGCTTTAAATTCCAATTAAGCGGGAACCACCAGACGATGATAGTGGGTCCTATTTCTTGCCAGGTTCCGATCAAGGCCCCTTGGCAGTCTCGGATTTCTCAGGTCTCCTGCTTTCTCCGTCCTGATTCCTGCCTAGTTCTCCACCGGCCTTCGCATCATTCGGCCCGGCATCCCTACCGGTCGTTGCGCCGTTGAGATGACCACTCCCGAATCTTAGAAGAGCGGTGAATATGGTGGGATCATGACCCGCAAGGTAACCTATAAACGAAAAGATTCCGGCAAATCGAATATATTTCCCAAAGTTTCCCATCTGTTCCTCACTAGTTGCTAGGGTTTCCGAACCGCCTAAAACGAACAGGCCTGAAATAAGAAGCAGAAATACCACAAGCCCCCGGAAGGCTGAGAACGCGGGATGCTCTTTGAGATAATTGAGCCGTCTACTGAGTGTGAATTCTTCGGGATGTCCCATTCTTTGCCTTGCCTCAGCATACACGTCATTGATCAACTCTTGGCTTACCGAACAACCTCCCAAGAAGGCGGCAATCACACAGAGCAAGGCGATATTGGATGGAATAAATGTTAGGGCTGCAATTACGAATGCGGAGAATATGTCGTGGGTTTCCTCGGGAATCGCGGGCATCGCATCCGGCATAGCGGGAGTTGCTTGCTCTTTACCTTCCCGTTTGGTTGGCGGGATTGCATTAATCCGTTCAAGTTCGCCAAGCCGCTTTTCCGCCACTTTGAGTTGATTCTCAACCTTTGCCGGGTCATCGGGTTTCCAACCCAGGGTTTTTCGATAGGGCAAGGAGTCAATCAGTAATCCGGTGGAGAACAGCGCGAGCCAGAGGACGACCGCGATTGATCCGCCTACTATTTGTTTGGTGGGAGGCCATGCAGGTTTCGGAGGGATGGCTGTCACGCCCCCTGGAGATGTCTTTTCATTGATGGTAGGTGCCATGTTATAGGTAATTGAGGTTTGAGATCGATCGGGAGGTAATTGAATCGGTAAGCATTGTGGCTGTCGCGAACGTTGGTCACCTTTTTATCGATGAGCGCAAGCCACTCCTCCGATTGCTGTGGGGTTCTAGTTCGCCGAGGACTTCGACTGGTTTCTTGCGATTTTCTGCCACGGGCGGTCTTGTCATACTTAAGGAGCTTAATCTATCTGGTTTGCCCTGTCGTTTCGGTGGGGTTAGGCTTTTCTGAAGGCTTCTCCGGCCACTGGCTTTCGCGACGGCGCGCAGCCTTGAGTGCGTGGCGAAAATCCTCTGTTCCAGGCTGTTTGTTCCAAAGTTCACGGGCAATGGGCGAGGAGGTGGCTGCGTGCTGCGCCCACAAGGTGAATTTGCGTGGCTCATACCAGAGTTTTTCCCTTTCCATGAGCGTCTTCATCGCCTCCGCATAAATGTCCGCAGCCTCCTCATACGTCATCCGCTTATAGCGCTCGATATCCTCCCGCGAAAAATGGCTTTCCTCGAGAAAGTTCGGGTTGCAAACCAACCGGTGATGCACATCGAACAACCAGTCGTGAATGACCGCCGCCGGGGCATACCGCCATGGCGACATTTCGTTGTCCCACCACAGCCAGCGCGGGATGCTCGCGCCGTCGGTAGACATCGGTCGCGGTTCGATGCGCCAGCAGTCGTGCGTCACAAACGCGAACTTCTCACCCTCCCCCGGCCCAGGTTGGTTGAAGCGGAACTGATCTGGCCTCGACCAGATCAGGTGCGGATGCCCCTTGATTTCCCCGACGGGCGTCTGGGAATAAAACCGGCTCTCCGCACAGCCGCTAACCAACAGTACCGCCAGAACATAAGGTAACAAAAGGTGATGCTTTTTCATATTCCATTCAATCATTGATTCTGCTTTTTGATAGCTCGCCTATTGTAGGCGCAACAATCATCAAGGGGTTCGTGTTCACAAACTGTTTCATTTGGGGTGGCTAGGAAATCATCTTGTCTAGCGCACATAAGAATGAGGATCGAAGGCAGGGAGTTCGGGATCGCATCACTGCACTCGAGTGATTGTCAGGCGCACGCTGCCGTGGTTATTATCGTAGAGGCTCCAGACATCGTTTGGGAAGCAATAGAGGTAGCCTGGGGAGGTGATGACGAGGGGGATAGCCGCATGGTCCGGGAGATTCACGTATTGGTGTGGGCTAGGGCTGCCGTCGTTGGGCATCTTTTCGCCGACGCCGGAGTCGTTGGCGATGGCGCCCACCAAAGTGAACCAGCGGAAGTCCTCCACACGCTTAGTGCCGAGGAAATCGGTGGATGTGTTTTTGGTGAACTTTTTCAATAGGGTTTCAGCTTTGCCGAGGAACGAACCCGTGGCGCGGATGACATCACCGGCGGTGAATTCGTCGTTTTCGGTGCCTTTCCAATCACAGGCATCCTTGCTGTCGAGCCATTCGCCGGTGGCGGCGAATACATACTGGTGATCTTGCTGGAGAAAGAGACCGGTGTCATTCCAGTGGGTGTCCGCGTGGATGTCCACGGTATGCGATTCGTTCACTTCGAGAATGCGTGTGGGGCGATAGGCAGAGTATGAGATTGGTGAGTTGGCTTGGCGCTGCATCGCACTGTCGTCAAACATTTCGTGGTTAGCTGAGACCATGGCTTCAACCGACCGGGGACGTGATCGTAGCTTGGCGAAGGCCCCCTTATAGGAATTGTGGATCACGCCGAGCGGGTCGGGCTTGAGTGTGGATCTGACGCCGGGACGGAAGGCCAAGCCGGCGGTGGCGCTTTCATCGAGCATCCACAGCAGTGCCCCATCCGAAAGGTTGGTGTTAGAGTAACCGCCGCCGACATCGGAATGGACGCCAGGAAACCAGACTTCCTTGGCGTCGCGATGTTCATCCGCGTTGCTCCAGCGGGTCACCGTGAAGCTGGCACGAATCTCGTCGATCGCCATGGCGTGGCGCGCAGTGACAATGTGGCCGCCCAATTCGGTATCGTGAAAGTTCCATTTGTCTTTGTCATCGAAGAAATTCAGCAACTCTAGGTCGTCGGGCACGCCGAGTGCACCTACCGTGTCCCAGACGCCGACGAAGTGCACGGGAGCGGGAGCGTCGTCGTGAAAGATGACCCAGTCCGGTTTCGTCCAGGTGCGGAGGTCAGCCTTGCGGGTCTCATATTTGCGGTAGCCATCATCATAGGCGCTGAGCACGCGCTCCCAAGCCTCCCCGGGCGGCACGTCGCGGAGGTCCAAAAGGCCGCGACCAAGAAAGCCAGCGAGGCTGCGGGCGACAAACGCACCACGGCTGAAGCCGAAAATGAAGATTTCGTCGCCGGGTTCGTAGCAGGTTCCTAGCCAGTGGTAAGCGCTGCGGAGCTGATTGCCCACGCCCACGCCGAGCGCGCCTCCAGTGATGGAGTTGAAAAATCCGTTAGTTCCGACACCGGGATGGTAATAGGGCAGCTGCCTGACGCCCGATTCGTCCTCGGTGGCGATGCTGTTGTAGAGTTTGACCACATTGGTTGGGGCTGGAATGCCATTGTCCTCCTGATCGGGCGTGTTCCAAGTTCCGTCGTTGGAAATGATAAGTCGTTTCATCAATGCTCGTGGTTTGGTTGGTATCGTTGTCTGCGCGAAAAGGTTTCCTAACTGTCAATACTTGAACTCAAGCCCTAACGTAAGCAGGTCAATACTCTTGTCAGCCACTGGCGTGTCACCTTTGGAATACTCCAAGGTCAATCCGGCGCTTTCGCTGAGCCACCACGTCGCATGCGGCTTGAACAATTCCGAGTAATTGCCAGATCCGCTGAGGGCACCCAAGAACTGATAAGAGACGCCTATATCGAGCGGATTGAAGACCTCGCCACCCAAGCGGAAGTCCAGTGATACTGTGGCCCCGGCGCGCATCCAGTCATCGCCCTCTTTTCGTGTGGTATGAACGCCCACTCGCTCCGTTGTGCTGACCAACGGTGAAACAATCTGATCGCCCGCCCAGTTGTAGGCGAACGTGCGGCTGATACGGCTGAGATTCATACACATGATGTTGGATGGGGGGGGGTGGGACTTAGAATTGATACTTGTTGGCTGCTAAATGACTGGAACGATAGGCCTTGGTCCCTATTGGAGCACAGTATGGAGTGCTAGATTTATTTTAGCCGCCAGCTTGCCGAATCCATCTTTCTGAGGGTGCAGTTCGTTGGCCCATTCATCACGCGTTGGCAATGTGCCCCGTAGATCAACGTAATGGACGATGCCATTGTATTTGGTCTGCAGCCCGGAAACCATCTGATTGAAGCTCTCGATGAACTTCTTCACGATATCGCGTCGAATCTGCAATTCAGCAGCGGCGTTTGCATCATCATCGTCGTAGGGGTAATTTTTCTTGTTGAAGGTGTCGTGAAACCACGGACCAACGAGATTGAATGCGGAAAACCCACGACCATCAGGAAATGGATAATCATAGCCATGTACGAAGATTGGCAGTTGGACGTTCATCGAGAGAGCCTTGGCGTTGATCAAGTCGATCAGATCACAGTATGCTTTCTCGAAGGTTTCCTTCACGACGCCGTCCAAAACCTGTTGATTCGGATTGGCCAGATCGGAAAGAGCATTGTTGACGAAAGAGAAAAACTCATCTCCGGCAATGTCATTCCCGCCGCCGGAAAGCAGAACGGCATCCGGCGTTTTCTTATCGATTCGGTGAATCAGCTCCGCACTACGGCTCGTGTCATCCGACTGCCGGATTCCCAGCCAGTTCTTCGGCACCGGGCCATAGACGATGTCGTTCAACGTGGAACCGGCCACGCCTATGTTGTCAATGTGATGGCCATGATGGCTGGAGAGCCAGTCGATCAAATCCCAACTGGTCGGATAATCGAACCAGGAGTCGCCCTGTGCAACAAGCCGGTAGGTCTTTGGCTGCAAATTGGCTGCCAGCAGCGTTGGATGCACTTCGGTCAGTCGCGCGGGCAAGGACCGCGCGGCGACACGCTCGTTGTGCAAGGCATCCAGCCGGTCTTGGCTGTTGCCGATTTCAGTTTCGATTTTAGCGAGGCGTTCTTGGGGTGTCATTTGATTTTGGTGGTTGGGGTTGAATAGGTAACTCGTTACGATACCAAGAAAGGGGCGTGCATCAGGTGCATTTGACTGACTCTGAATCTATCCTTTCGGGGGTGCGCGGTGGGTGTCAAACTTATCTGCTACGGTCGGACAGCTCTTGGATCGCGTTGTAGTTGCTGTAATTACTAATTCTACAGTGTTTCAGGGCGTAACCGTCCGAGACGTTGCCGTTTTTATTCGCTTCGGGTTATCATCATTCTTTTGCTTCAAACCATCAATTTCTGTTTCTTTTGCCTTCAGCATGGCTTTCAAACGTACCGTTTCCGCATTCTTACCTCTGACCTGCGCCAGTGCCAGGGCGAACTCATCTCGACCGCCCATATCAGCCAGAAATTTGTCGTATTCCGCACTTTTCTGCTCAGTAAGGACGCGTGCTTGATTGCTTTTGCCAATATCAATCTGAAGTTTCGCCACTTGGGTGTCGCGCTCGGCCACTTTCCCGGTCAACTTAGCGATTTCCCTGCCGGTTTCCTCCTTCACAGTCACCACCTCTTTCTCCTTTTCTTTAACAACCTGCGTCAGTATGTCTTTTTCCTTATTCAAAGGTTGCTCGATAATTTTCTGCGTGGTGCTTGGGCTGAGACCTATCATTTTTTTGTAGGCTGCCACGCCACCGCTGACTAATTCCACTATCAGCCCGGCAAAAAGCACTTTCTGCTGCCACTGGGGGCGAAACTTCACCCATCCCACCATCGAGGCGAGGGTGATGAAGACGGTGAAAACAAAGGCCACCGTAAGGGTGATACCGATAGTGAGCTTATAGATCTCTGAGATGTTTTGCATGGTTTCTGATGGTGTTGATTATGTGAATTCTGGGGCCTAGCCCGAGTTTCTTATTATGAGGCTGCAGCCCTTGATTTTGCAGGGATCCGTATCAAAAGGCACTACAAAGTCGGTGGGGGCTTCAATTTCATTTTCGAATTCATTTCATGACGAATTTTCTGGCGGGGCAGGCTCGTTT
>CAIQXC010000828.1 GCA_903875675.1 Akkermansiaceae bacterium | reverse complement strand
TCAATCGTCAATCCATCCGGTTCTGGAAAACTTGACTCCTTCACACGGACTCTGAGCACGGCAGGGGGGCTGATAGGAGCGGCCATCAAGAGGCGACTGTGGGATTTCTGTTCGCATGAATCGGGTGCCCGCCGAGCAGGAAGAAATCGTTGTGAACGGCTGGTGGTTTTGGTACGTCTGCCGGGCCGTCCTCCCTCACCGCGTGCTGCCACTCGTCGAAACCGTTGATATTGTCCTGCCCTTGGAGCGCTCCGAGGACGAGGGCGAGCGGCGTGCAGCGGCGGCCGCCAAGCTGGGCGTGGCCGTCTCTCGGATCGGCGCGACGCGTTTGCGGAAGCATTCCATCGACGCCCGGCAGAGCTGCGTCAAGGTGCAACTGCGGCTGGAGATTTCGTTAGACGGACCTTTGCCAGAGGAATCCGAGCCGAGCTGGGCAGTGCCGCCGCTGCCGGCACAAGCGCGGCGGATGCTGATTGTGGGCTGCGGGCCGGCGGGGATGTTTGCGGCGCTGCGCTGTTTGGAGCTGGGCATCAAGCCGATCGTGTTAGAGCGGGGCAAGGACGTGAGTGCCCGCCGATTCGATCTGGGTCCATTGCTGCGGGAGGGGAAGGTTATTGAGGAGAGCAACTACTGTTTTGGGGAAGGAGGGGCGGGTACGTTTTCCGATGGCAAGCTCTACACCCGCGCCACCAAACGCGGACCGGTCGCCAAGGTGTACGAAATCCTCGTCGCCCACGGTGCCCCCGCCCGCATTCTCACCGATGCCCATCCGCACATCGGCTCGAATCTGCTGCCCAACGTCGTCAAAGCCATCCGCAGCTCCATCATCGGGGCCGGCGGCGAAGTGCACTTCCAGACGAAGGTCGTCGATTTTTTGGTCAGTGACGGACGCCTTCACGGGGTACGCAGCGAGGGCGGCGAGGAGATTTTTGGCGACGCCCTGATCCTGGCCAGCGGTCATTCGGCCCGCGACATCTATCGACTTCTGGCGGACCGGTCGATTTTGTTGGAGCCGAAGCCGTTTGCCGTCGGCTGCCGCATCGAGCATCCGCAAGCGTTCATCGACCGTGCCCAGTACCACTTGGGCAGTGGCGTGCAGCGGCCGCGCCTGCTGCCTGCGGCCCGGTATCGGCTGGCCACGAAGATTCGCGATCGGGGCGTGCATTCGTTCTGCATGTGTCCCGGCGGATGGATCGTGCCGGCTGCCACTGAAAATGACGAGGTGGTGGTCAACGGCATGAGCCTGTCGCGGCGCGATTCGCCATTTGCCAATTCCGGCCTCATTACGACTGTGGAACCGGCCGATCTGCCCGGGTTTTTCCGGCAACACGGGGTGTTGGGCGGGATGGTTTTCCAAAAATCGCTGGAGCAGGCTGCCAAATCTGCTGGAGGCGGCGGCCAAGTTGCCCCGGCCCAGCGGGTCGCCGATTTCCTGAGCGGCAAGCTCTCCGCGGGCCTGCCGGACACCAGTTATTTTCCCGGCATTCACAGTGCCCCGCTCCACGAATTGCTGCCGACTTGGATCACCGGGCGGATGCGCGAGGGGTTGCGGCTGTTCGGGCGGCAAATGCCCGGCTACATCGCGGACCCGGCCTTGTTATTGGGATTTGAGACCCGCACGAGTTCGCCGCTGCGCATTCCCCGCCGCGACGACACCCTCGAACACCCGCAACTGCGCGGATTGTACCCCTGCGGCGAGGGCGCGGGGTACGCCGGCGGCATCGTAAGCGCCGCGCTGGATGGCATGCGCAGCGCCGAAGCCGCCGCGCTTTGATCGGATCGTGCCGGATCGTTCGGAAATTTTCTACGTTTCTCGCCTCGACAAAACGAGTCGGCGATCTAGCGTCGCTACTTGTTCGCACTCGCACCCTCCATGGATCCAAACACCACCCTCACCAGCCAGCTGCCGCCCGATGACGTTGCCGCCATCGATGAACTCGGAAAAACCTACCAAGCGTTTCGCGCGGAACTCGGCAAAGCCATTATCGGCCAGGACCAGGTGATTGAGCGCTTGGCCATCTGCCTGTTTGCCCGGGGCCATGCCCTGCTGATGGGCGTGCCCGGTCTGGCCAAGACGCTGTTGGTGTCTTCGGTGGCCCAAACCTTCGATTTGAGCTTCAACCGGATCCAGTTCACCCCGGACCTGATGCCCGCCGACATCACCGGCACGGACATCATTCAAGAAAGTGGCGTGGGCGGCCGACGAGAATTTGAATTCATCAAGGGACCCGTGTTTGCCAACATCGTGCTGGCCGACGAAATTAACCGCGCCCCGGCCAAAACCCAGTCGGCAATGCTCGAGGCCATGCAGGAAAACAAGGTCACCGTGCTGGGCAAAACGTACACGCTGATGCCTCCGTTTTTCGTGCTGGCCACCCAAAACCCGATTGAGCAGGAAGGCACCTACCCGTTGCCCGAAGCCCAGCTGGACCGCTTCATGTTCCTCATCGAGGTCGATTACCCGAGCGTTGAGGAGGAAAAACGCATCGCCCGCGAAACCACCGGAGCCGCCCGCCAGATCCTCAACCACCTGCTGGACGGCGAGAAAGTGCTTGCCTATCAGCAACTCGTGCGCCGCGTGCCGGTTCCCGAACACCTCTACGAATACGCGGTGAACATTGTCCGCAAAACCCGTCCCCATCAGCCCGAATCTCCGCAATGGATCAAGGATACCGTCGGCTGGGGTGCCGGCCCGCGCGCCGTCCAATACCTCATCCTCGGGGCCAAATCCCGGGCCGCGCTGCGCGGTGCCTACATGGCCTCTCTGGAGGACATCGAGGCGGTCGCCTCACCGGTGCTCTCCCATCGCGTCATCACCAACTTCTCCGCTGAAAGCCAAGGCATGACCTCCAAGAAAATTGTTGAGCGACTGATCAAGGAGATGCGGGAAGCATGAAATACGACTTCCTCGACAACCCCTTGCTCTCCCGCCTCGGTGCCCTGCCCATCGAGGCCCGCGTGCCAATGTTGGGCAACGTCGCTGGCAAACACCGCTCGCCTCACCGCGGCTCGTCCGTCGAATTCGCCGAGTACCGCAAGTACGTTCCCGGTGATGATACCCGCCGCCTCGATTGGAAGGCGTTCGCCCGCTCCGACCGCTTTTACATCAAGGAATTCGAGGCCGACACCAACCTGCGCGCCTACTTCGTCGTCGATGCCTCTGGCTCGATGAAATTTGCCGGTCGTGGCGAGGCAAAGATCCAGTTTGCACGCCGCATCGCCGCCTCCCTGTCCTATTTGCTGGTCAACCAAGGTGACGCCGCGGGCCTGTCCATCTGCACCGACAAATTGCACATGGAAGTGCCGCCGAGCCGCCGTGCCGCCCATCTCGACCGGCTCTTCAGCACCCTCGGCGCGCTCACTCCGAGCGGGCCCACCGGCCTGGTTGAGGCGCTGCACACGATAGCCGAAAAAGTAAGCCAGCGGGCGTTTGTGGTGGTGCTGTCGGATTTATTCACCGAACCCGATGCCCTCGGTGACGCCCTTCAACACCTGCGCTACCGCAAGCACGACATCTCCGTGTTTCATTTGCTCGACCCGTTGGAGATCGGCTTTGAGTTCGATCGTCCGCACCGCTTTGTCGATTTGGAGGACAACACCGCGCTGGTGGTCGAGCCCAACCTGATCGCCGAAGAGTACAAGGCGGCGCTGCGCGACTTCCTCACCGCTGTGCGTGCCAAATGCCACGATGCAGCCGCCGACTACCAACTCGTCCTGACCGACACCCCGCTGGAGCCCTTGCTCCGTGAATTCCTGACCGCACGATTGCCCAAATCAAAGCACTAAATCTTAAACGATGCTGTTTTTAAATCCATTGTTGCTCTGGGGTCTGCTGGCCGCGAGCATCCCGATCATCATCCACCTGCTGAATCGTCGCCGCCACAAGACGATCCACTGGGCGGCGATGCAGTTTTTGCTCAAGGCGACCCGCGAGAGCCGTGGCAAGAAGAAGTTGCGCCACTTCCTCATTCTCGCCTGCCGCACGCTCGGGTTGGCCGCCCTCATTTTTGCGGCCGCGCGGCCAATCGTCTCGGGCCTTCTCGGCTGGGGTGGTGGTTCGATCGACGTGGTGGTGTTGGTGCTCGACCGTTCGGCGTCGATGGAAACCAAGCCGGGCGACGGACTGAACCCGCGCCGTCAGATTGTTTTGGAAAAAGTGCGCGATGCCATGAAGAACCTCGGCGGAGCCCGCTTGGTCCTCATTGATAGTGCCAGCGGCCAACCTCAGGATGTGCCCTCGCCGGATGTTCTAACTGAGCTTGCGAGCACCGCCGCCACAGATAGCAGCGCGGATTTTCCGAGTTTGCTCACGCGAGCCGCCGAGTTTCTAGCGGAAACCCCCGGTCGCGCTGAAGTCTGGCTCGCCTCCGACCTCCAAACGTCCAACTGGCAACCTGAAAACGAGCGCTGGGCCGCCGCCCGCGCCACCCTCGCCAACCTGCCACAAAAACCCGCCCTGCGCGTCCTCTCGCTCACCGGCAGCACCGCTCCCAACGCCTCCATCCGTCTGCTTGCGTCGCGCCGGGTGGCCGACGAGCTGCTGGTGGACTTGGAGGTCAGTCGCTCGGCCGACTCTCAGGTTGCAGCCAATCTGCCGCTGACCACCACAGTCAACGGCACCCGCACCACCGAGACACTCATTTTGCCCGGCCAATCCCTGCGCTTCCAAAAACGCCTCGCCCTGCCCGCAGGCAGCGAATCGGGCTACGGATGGTTCTCCATCCCCGCCGACGGCAATCCGCGCGATAATGCCGCCTTCTTCGCCTACGGCCCGGCTCGCCAGACGAAGTCCGTCATCGTCGCCCCTATCGGCGAAACCGCCGATTACCTTGCGCTCGCCGCCGCCCCGCCTGGATTCGGCAACCAGCACACCGAGCGGATCGATCCGTCCCAAATCGCCAGCCTGAGCACTGCGGAGGTCGCCGCCATTCTGTGGGCAGCCCCCCTGCCCACCGGTGCCGCCGCTGATCAACTCAGCCGCTTCATCTCGGCCGGCGGCCAGGTCATTTGCTTCCCGCCCGGCACACCTCCGGCCAAGCCGTTTCTCGAATTGAACTGGGGGCCGCCAACCCCTGCCGAGAAAGACAAGTACTTCATCCTCAAGGACTGGAACCACAATGACGGGCCACTGCGTGATGGCATCGACGGCACCCCGCTGCCAGCCGAACGCCTCAAAGCCATTCGCCGCCAAATCCCCCTCGGCGATGCCAGCCAACTCGCCCGCTGGGAGGATGGCGAGGCTTTGCTGACCCGCCGCATCGTTGACCGAGGCACCCTCTGGTTTCTAGCTTCGACCCCGGATTACACCTGGTCCAACCTCGGAGATGCCGATATCTTGCTGCCTCTGGTCCAGCGCATCCTCGCCCTCGGTGCCGAGCGCTTCGATGCATCCTACCTCACCTCCGTCGGCGCAGAACCCACCAAAACCCTGCCCGGCGAAACCCGCAGCCGCCTCGACGATTTCGGCAGCCCAGACCCCGCCAACGACCCCTACCTCGCCGGCATTTTCAAACTCAATGACCGGCTGCTCGCCGTCAACCGCCCGGCCGCCGAGGATACCCCAGAAGTCCTCACCCGCGAGGCCCTCGACAGTGCCCTCACCGGCACCGGTTACACCCTGCTCGAGCAAGCCGGCCAAGCATCCGACCCCTCGCTCTCACGCGACGTCTGGCGGGCTTTCCTTATCGCCGTTCTGTGCTTTTTCCTCGCTGAGGCCATCCTCTGCCTGCCAAAAAAGGTCTCCGTTCAAGTCCTTCCCACTCCTCTAAAAGCTGAAAGTTTGAAAGCAGATATTTGAAAGCAGAACCTCACGCCCACTCCATCCCCTGCATCCCATCCAGTCAATTGCCTGCCCATCATCTGCCTGCCTAACTCTTCTCTTCGTTTAGAATTTCATGCTTAAGATTTAATGCTTTCGATTTAATGCTTCATTTATCCCCCACTCCACTCACCCTCGCCATCGGCATCGTCGCGCTGATTCTGACCGGCGGGCTGGCGCTGCTCGCGTGGAGACGCAGCCCGCACCGCCGACGCACCGCCATCCTGGAGGGCTGCCGCTGCCTCGCCGTGCTCGTCGTCGTCATGTTGCTGTGGCAACCTGAATGGAGCACCACCCTGAATCCCGAGACCAAGCCGCGCATCGCCATTCTGTGGGACGATTCGAAGTCGATGACCACCGCCGACGCGGCCTTGCCCCTCGAACTTTCCGATACCCCGGCCGTCGTCAGCCGCGCCGAATGGGTGAAAAAGGCTCTCGCTGCCAACCTCTGGAAACCCCTCCAAGCCGATGGCAAAAACGAGTTGGTGATCGAGCCGTTTGCCACGCCGCCCAAGGATCCGGCACCTCTCACCGGCACCGACCTCGAGGCACCGCTTTCCGCTTTGCTCGAAAAGGAAACCAACCTGCGGGCCGTGATCATGCTCAGCGACGGCGATTTCAACCTCGGCCAGCCGCCGGTAGCCGCCGCCCAAAAAATGCGCCTGCGGGGGGTGCCACTCTTTCCCATCCCCGTCGGCAGCAAGACCCGCCTGCCCGACCTCGACCTGCTCTCCGTGACCGCACCCAGTTACGGCATCGTTGGCGAAAACGTCCAAATCCCTTTCACGATCCGCTCGTCACTCGACCGCCAAGTGCGCACCATCGCACGCCTTCGCGATGAATCCGGCCACGAGCGCACCAAGGAACTGGTGATCCCGCCAAACACCGAAATCTACGACTCGATGCTCTGGCGGATCGAGAAAGAGGGTGCCGCCACCCTTGAACTCTCAATCCCCGT
>CAIQXC010000827.1 GCA_903875675.1 Akkermansiaceae bacterium | reverse complement strand
CCATCGGCATTGTAATAGCGGAAGCGGTAATCCGCGCCAGCCTGCGCCGGTTCGACCGCCAGCAAGCCATCGGCACCGATGCCGCGATTGCGGTCGCATAGCGCGGCAATCGTGTCCGCATCCAAGGCGGCGCTGAGTGAGAGGTCGCGATTATCGACAAGAATGAAGTCATTGCCGGCACCGTTCATTTTGAAAAATTCAAGTAGCATAAAAGGATGGGGTAGAGGGTCTGAAGGGCCTGGCTCAGCGCCAAATGGCAACAAGCAAGAAGCGGACAATCCATCAGGAACACCTGTCGGTCAAGTCCAAGAATCCACACCAGCAACCTGGATTTTCGCTCGTCCCGCGTACGGCGTGCTTCCAGACGTGACACCGGCCTGCACATCGCCACACTCTTGCAGCCCGCATGTTTGCCGCCATTCTCACCACGCTGCTGTTTGCCCTTTCCGGTTTGAGCGGACGCCGCTTGTCCAACCACCTTCCCGGGTCGAAGGCCAACCTGCTGCGACTCGTGCTGGCGGCATCGGTGCTCGGCAGCTACGCCCACCTGCAGGGCTTCGGGGTGAGCGGACCGGCCTTCGCCTGGTTGTTTGTTAGCGGCTGCATCGGCTTTGGCATCGGCGACTTGGCATTGTTCCAAGCCTATCCGCGCATCGGCACGCGCCGCACGATGGTGCTGGTGCAATGTCTCGCGGCACCCATCGCCGCCGTGACCGAATGGATTTGGTTAGGCACGGTGCCCGGCGCGACGCAGGCCATATTCGGCGCGATCATCTTGCTGGGCGTGGGAATTGCGCTGATGCCGGGCCTCGCCGAGGTGGGCCCCAGCCACGGCTTGTGGATGGGCAGTTTGTTCGGCACACTCGCAGCCTTGTGTCAGGCATGGGGCGCGGTCCTCAGCCGCAAGGCCTATGCGGTGGCTGCGGCTCAGGATTTTCATATCAACGGCGCAGGCGGGGGCATCAATGCAGCCTACCAGCGACTCCTCGGCGGATTGGTGATTTCCGCCATTTTCGTGCTCTATCTTCGATTTGTGCGCCGCCCCAGAACCGCTGCGCATCCGCCCCAGTGGCGGCGAGCGGGGCCTCTGCTCATTGCCAACGGCCTGTGTGGACCGGCGTTCGGGGTCAGCTGCTACCAATGGGCGCTATCGGCAGCACCGACCAGCATCGTGCTACCCATCGTGGCCACCACGCCCCTGGTGGTCATGCCCTTGGCGCATTTCCTCGAAGGCGACAAGATGACGCTGCGAACATTGCTAGGCGGAGCATTGGCGGTGGGAGGCGTGGTGGGCCTGACCTTGCTGCGGTGATCTTTTCCCAGTGCCGGACAACGCTGACTCCAGGGTCTTGTGCTTAAAAAAAATTTTTCTCACCGGTGAAGAATTCCACGGTTGCCCCGAAACATCCCCCACCCCACCCGCGTAACGCCACGTCCTATGCGCATTCCCTCATCCCTTTTCATGCTGTTATTGGCGCTCACCCACCTATCGTCCGCTACGACCTATCAAACGATTGATGACGCCATCGCCCATGGCGATTTGGCTGACGTGCGCCTGCACCTCGCTGCCGATCCCGCCAGCCTCAACCAAGGCCGGGACAAGACCCGCACACCGTTGGCCCAAGCCGTCCAGCGCAATAAATCCGAAATTGCCTTGGTATTGCTGGAGGCTGGTGCCAAGCCCGATGCCCAGGACGGATCCCAACGCAGCATCCTGCACCTGGCTGTCGAGCGAAACAATCCAGCAATGCTCACGGCCCTGCTCAAGGCCGGGGCCAAACCCGACGCACGCGACAAAGACGGCTGGACGCCTCTGCACCATGCGGCAGCCAAAAACCAACTCGCCAGCGCCAAAGCCCTGCTGGCCGGCGGAGCCAACCCAATGGTCTTGAGCGAACTCGGCGGCACCCCCTTGCATGAAGCCGCTGCCAGCGGCGGCGCAGAAATCGTCCAACTCTTGCTCGATCACAAGGTGGATCCCAAACTCAAATCCAAACAAGACGTCACCGCCTTGGATATCGCCAAAAAATTCAAAAACGAAGCGGCCATCGCCATATTATCAAAATTGTGAGGGCGGGACTGGTGCCAGCCGATGTGCCCATTCGGGTTTCTCAAGCGGCCCCCACCACAACCATCACCTCTGCTGCAATATCTGAAACAGGTTGTGCGCATGATCCGTCCACAGCGGCACGTCCAACGCCCGGGCATACACCGGCGGCACCGCCGGATGAGCCCGGATGAATTCCGCGTCCTTGCTCAACAACAGGTAGTCGGGTTGATAGTGGCCGGCCAACTCGCCCGGATCAATGCATTGCCGAGTCGTTAGAAAACCAAATTCGCGGGCGAGGCGCTCCACCACCGGGGCGAGGTTGAGGTACTTGTTAGTGATGTGAACGACAATCACGCCGTTGGGCTGGAGGTGGCGCTGGTATATCTCAAATGCCTCGCGAGTGAGCAAATGCACCGGCACCGAGTCGCCGCTGAATGCGTCTAGCAGCAATGCATCAAAATGCTGGGGCGGCTCATGCTCCAGCGAGAGACGCGCATCGCCCATCGCCAATTCATAGTTGGCACCGCGTGCTTCCAAGTCATCAATGAAAGTGAACCACTTGCGTGCCATGCTCACCACGTCAGGATTGATCTCGTAAAACCGATAGGTCTGACCGCGCTCGGCATAACACGCCACCGTAGCGGTGCCCATGCCTATGATGCCAACCCTGGCGTCCGACTTGGTTTTGAGAGCATCAAGCACCATCCCAACGCCGGATTCGTGCCCGTAGTAGGTGAGCGGGTCGCGGCGTTTCTCCGGAGTGAGGTGCTGGCGGCCATGTTCCGTGCCGCTGCAATAGAGCGAGCGGGAGTCACCCTCGACGTCATCACTCCATGCTTCAACCCGCAGTGTACCGTAAAAACTCCGGGAACGCGCCAAAGCGTTGCCAAATGACAAAAACTCCCAATCCACGACAAAGTACAGCGCCACCACCGCCACCACCGCAAATCCTGCTCCCACCAGCTTGCGCGTCGTCGCCCGCCGCTGCCCCATCACACCCCTGCAGGCAACCCAGCTAACCAACACGAATCCGCCGACCAGACCCAGCGACCATTCCATGAATGTGGTAAACACCAACGGTGCCACCAAACTGACCAGCAAGCCGCCCAAAGCGCCGCCGGCCGACATCAAGAGATAGTATTCCGTTAGGTGAGAGGTACCCGGTTTGAGCCGCGCCAATTCCCCATGGCACACCATGCAGACGAGAAACAACGTTGCGAAATAGATCACCAATTCCGTCACAAAATCCGGCGTCCAATTCCACGGAATTTCGAACAGCCCGGATGTCAGCACGATGGCCAACATCGCCGGCACTGCCCAAGCCGCACGCCGATACCAGCGCGGATGGTCAAAGCAAATGATGAACGTAAGCAGATAGAGAGCCAGCGGCACAACCCACAAAAATGGAATGACCGCCACATCCTGGCATACGTGGTTAGTGGTGGCCAGCAACATCAGCGAGGCGAAGGCCGGCAACAGCACCCACTGCAGGCGGCGAAGCGCTCCCGGCTTGGGTGACATGGCATCGACTTGTATTTCAGCCTGCAAGCGACGGGCGGCCTCGGCACTGCCGCGGCGCCACTCGCCCACTGCACAGGCCCCCATCAAGAGCGCAAACACCCCGAAGGCACCAGACCAAATCCACGCCTGCCGGACCACATCCCAGCGCGGTTCGATTAGAATCGGATAGGTCAAAAGCGCGGTGAGCGAGCCGGCGTTCGACAGGGCATACAAGCGCCAGGGCGTTCGGTTTGGATAGACGCGGGAATACCACACCTGCACCAGCGGACTGGTCGCGGAAAGCACGAAATATGGCAATCCAACGGTGGCCAGCAACAGCAGCACAATCCGCCACGCTGGATTTGCCGTGCCTTCCGGCTTGAGATCCGCCCCCGGCACGATGGGCAACAGCGCCACCGCCAGCCCCAGCAGCACCACATGCACCCAGGCCTGGGTCAGCGGTCTTCGCCGACTCAACAGGTGTGCGTAACTGTAGCCGCCAAACAGAGCCACCTGGAAAAACAGCATACACATGGTCCAGACGCCGGGACTGCCGCCAAACCACGGCAATATAAACTTGCTGATAACCGGCTGCACCTGAAACAACAGGAACGCCCCCAGCAAACTAACCAGACAGAAGATGTAATTCATAATGATCCCCGGCAAACAAAGGCGGCCACCATGGCGATCCCCTTGCGGCTGAGTCTTACTCTCCTCCTTCACCCCGCGCAACAGTAATTTAGGAGGTTCAAAACACCTGACCTCCGTCGATCACGATCGCAAATTTGCAGGAACGCCCTGTCTGCTCCATACTCGCCCCGGATTCGGGGCTTGTGTCTCTGCTCAGCGCCTTCTTCACACCTCACCGGCGGAAAGCCACCGGAGAGCTGGCGGTTGACAAACTCTGCAAGGGACAAAAACGGCCCGAGCAGACGCACTTGTCTAACCACATCCTTGGCCACTGCGTCGAGAAACCGAGGATCCACCGTGCGGTAACCGGCAAACTCGCTGACCTCGGGAAAATCCCCAGACGAACCGGTCAGCCCCGCCTTGGTATCCCCGGCAACACTGAGGCGGCTGTATGCGTAATGCGTGGCAGCCGAGAGCGTGGCTTCCCACGATGTGCCGCTCTCCCGGATGAAAGGAATGCGCTGGTTTTGGGCATGCCCTAACAATGCCCGCCAAGCACTCACCGAGGTGGAATTAACGTTGAACATGCCTACCACCTCACAAATGGCAACGGGTCCCCGGCTGAAATGGTATTATCGACTCAAAAACCCCATGTGTGAAGCTACCTATTTATGGAGTACTTCGGCAATTTCAAGTGCTCGATGGTCCTGTTTTGCCTATGGTTGCGTAACTTCTCGTTGATAGAAATTTCCTTGCAACAAACGGGTGAATTTTCTGTGGGTTGCGCAACGTAGTCGAGCGGTCTCATGAATCAGCACCTTCCCTACTCACTTATTAGCGCCCTCGGGTTTTCCAGTCTTGTTGGCCAGGATTTGCCGCCGGCATTTCCCCAAGACCCGGCGCAGACGCTTGAGCGGACGTGTTTCCAGACATCGCGGCCATGGAGCCCGCAAGGCAATCTCAGATCCGACGTCGCTCTCGTGTATGGTATCGATAAAAGCCTGCCGGCAAGAATCGATAGTTGGAAGAACCGCGGCTATCGGGTGCATCTGATGACCGGCGTCGCCTGG
>CAIQXC010000826.1 GCA_903875675.1 Akkermansiaceae bacterium | reverse complement strand
TGGCGGTGGTTTTCGTCTTACTGCTCATACGCGCTGAGGAAGATGTGTCGCCCCTTCAGGGCTTGGAAATGTGGGGGCCGATGACCCAGGGCGATGCCCTGGGCTGGTATGGCGATGCCCCTTTGGGGCGGAAGAGTGTGATGAAGAAACAGGGCCAAAGGCCCGATGCCATACCAGCCTAGGGTGAAACCCTGGAGCTGAGATGTCGCGGCCTTGCTTCATGGTAGTGGCAGACCTTTGGTGAGTTTCCATTTTGTGACCGCTTCGGCGACCAATGGGGCGTAGGCGGCCAAACCAGCATCGCTGATCAGCCCCTTTTTGTAATCTTCATACCACGCACGACGATTGCGACGCACCTTGTGGCCGCTCACCAACCGCAGCTTTTGGATCGTAAAATCGGCCTTTACCTGCAAAGCGGTTGGAACCAACGATGTGCGCCTGAGGAGCATGGAGGGCAACTGGACCTCGAACCAACCCGGCTGAACATCAAAAGGGTCGATGACATCGTCGTCGTGATTGCGCTTGGAACTGTTAACGCTGGTGGAGATATAGCGGTAGTTGTTCCAGTCGTAAGCAAGCTTGCGATGGAACTTTTTACTCAGATAATGGTCCACCGCGCCATCAGCGATGCGCATGGCCCACCAACCGCAGCGGTCGTGAAAACCTGCCGCAAGCTGTGGCTGATACTTGCGCCAATGGGCCGGGAATTTATTGGAAGCGGGGTTTGCTCGCTCCCACGCTTTTCCTGGAGTTTCGCAATCTTGTGTGAAACTCCTCGGTTTACGGATCGGATTCGGGACCGGAATCATTTTTCTTCCCCCTTCTTTTTTGAGCGGCGGTCATAGTAAGGCAGCCAATAGGGCATGTATTCGTCGTCTCCGCCCAAAGCCTTGAGGAGTTCCCTGTGAACCGCTTCGACTTCCTTCAGCGGGGCATCGTTCGGGTCTGGGTGCTCGAGCATGAAAGCATCCGCACGTTCCATGGCCTTTTCGGCATCGGGCGCGTAGCCGGAATGCAAATCAAATGATGCGGATTCCAGCCAGTTTTCCGCACTGCCGTGCTTGGCGAAGTCGAGTTCTGAAAAATAGATCATTGGCTTGCCGTCGGCACCCTTGATCAAATCGAAATCGTAGAGCTGATCTTTCGTTTCATCCCAAGTGCTTTCGACTGAGCCCAACACCAAGGGTGCGTGGGTGGTGACAATAAACTGAACGGACTTGGCTTTGCCCTTGAGCAAGAGACCATCGATCACCTTCAAAAGTGCTGGCAGGAAAACCCGCTGCCACTTGGGGTGGAGGTGGGCCTCGATTTCATCGAAAAGCAAAACGATCCGATTGGTGGGAGCTTCCTTTTGAAGTTGAGCGGCTTTCTGGTGTTCCTCCCAGGCCCACACCAGAAGATATGCTAATCCAAGGACGCGGCGCATGCCTGCCGCCGTTTGGGTTACGGGCACGGGGCCATAAGGCATCTCCAAAGTGGGGGTGTCACGCACGTCAGCTACGCGGACACGCACTGATTCACCGATTTTGAGCCTTTCAGACTCGTTGGGTGAAAGTGCTTTCAGCACCTTTTGGAGAAGAGAAATGCTGCCGTTTCCTTTGGCGTGCCAAGAATCCACGTCGCGAATCAAGCCGTTGCAGAGATAATCTTTTCGGCTTCCTTCGCCCTGTTCGAGCCCGTTCCAAACGTGATCATTGGTGAAATGGTAGGCATCGGGGCGACGCAAGGTACTATCGTCGTCGTGCCAATAGTTTCTAGCGGGGTCCCAGACCGAGAAACCGCCGTCAATGCGGGCGTAGATTACCAAGCCGGGCATGGCAGGGCGTGCCTGCTTGGGCGTCCAAGTCTGACTCTTGAATTGGAACTCCGAACGATTTCCTGCGGGCTTTCCAGTCTTGCCGACTACCGTGTATTCGATGGCGGGGACCGAGGATTTTGGGGTATCGGCGGCAGGGTAGAATGCCTGCTTGTCACCGCCGGCCCAAGTGCGGGTAAGAGCATACCAGCAAGCGTCGAGAAGGAAGGTTTTGCCGAAACCGTTGTCGCCAGTGATGATATTAAGACGCTCACCAAACTCCGCCGTGAGGTCGGGCACCGGGCCGATATGATGGAGTGTTAGCTTGGAGATCATGAGTGTGTGATAGAGGGTGTTTATAGTCGCATTGAAAACCTTTGCGTCATTGTTCGTAAGCGCGGAGTCCTGAGATGTCGCGGCCTTGGGCGCGTTTGGTGAGGTAGGGGGTGCAGTCTTCCATGAGGCAGAGTTCCTTATGGGTGCGCTCTTTCCAACTGAGATCAAGGGGTGCCAGGAGGTCGGTTAGGTGCTCGCCATCGAAGATCATGCGTTGGAGGATGCCGTCCACGAAGGATTGCAGGGCGGCGGTGTCGAGCTGGTGCCGGGCGGCGATGGCGGCGATGGCGGCGGCATCTTTCTCGGCCTTGAAGCGGGTGTAGCCGTCGCGGATGGCGGTTTCGCTGAGGCCTTCGCCCGCTTTGAGTTTGCTGATGTATTCGGCGATGTCCTCACGCTCGTCGATGAACTTGGCATCGGACTGGATGAGGCCGATGAGTTGCTCGCGGGTCATCTTCTGCTTGCCCGGCTTCTGCTGGGAGAAGCGGGAGATGAGGCCCATGATGTAATCGTAATCGATGACGGCGGAGGCGAAGAGCACGAACTCGAAATCCACCTGATCCACTTCCGGG
Source organism: Akkermansiaceae bacterium (assembly GCA_903875675.1). Taxonomy (GTDB): domain Bacteria; phylum Verrucomicrobiota; class Verrucomicrobiia; order Verrucomicrobiales; family Akkermansiaceae; genus Luteolibacter. The sequence continues at coordinate 3,244 of CAIQXC010000826.1, read as the reverse complement.
CTGGGGCCATCGCCGCCTTTGCCGCTCTTGCCCTGCTGCGCGCGGAGGCGCTGGGCGGTTTCCAGATAGACGCCGCGGAAGGCCTGGTGATCCTCTGGAGGCAGCACCTCGGCAATGGCCTGTTTGTTTTCCTCGGTGAGGTCGGTGTATTGGTCGAGCTGGGTTTTAAGCCGCTGGACTTCCTTGAAGTGATTGATGAAGGCGGCGCGGGCCTCGTCGCCTTTGAGATTCGGCACGGCTTCCGGGGCGCAATCGAGACCCTGGGATTTCATGAAGCCGCCCAGTTGCTTCACCGCTTCCTCCAGTTTCTGGATGACGATCGGGGCCTTGTCCACGAGCCAGATTTCGCGGGCTTGGTCGCTGGTCTTTTCCCCGGAGAAGAGGGCGATGGCGGTATCGACGGCGTCCTGCTGCTGGCGGAAGTCGAGGATATTGCCGTAGGGCTTGGTGCTGTTGAGCACGCGGTTGGTGCGGGAGAATGCCTGAATCAAGCCGTGGTGCTTGAGCTTCTTGTCCACATAGAGCGTGTTCAGGAATTTGGAATCGAAGCCGGTTAGCAGCATGTCCACCACGATGGTGATATCGATCTTGTGATGCGGGACTTTCGGGTCGGCCTTGCGCAAGTCCTCATTGGGCCACTGGTGGTCCTTGATGCGCTTCTGCACGTCCTGATAGTAGAGATCGAACTCGCTGAGGCTGTGATTGGTGCCGTAGCGGGTGTTGTAGTCGGCGACGATGGCTTTGAGGGCGTCCTTTTTCTTCTCCGGCTCGACTTCGTTGTCGGCCCTCTCCTGTTCGAGATCCTCGGCGAGTTGTTCGATGTCCTTTTTGCTCTCAGGATTTTCCGCGAGTTGTGCGGGCGGGGAAAAAACGCAGGCGATGTTCAGCGGCTGGAAATCGGGATCGGCGGCCTGCTTGTCCGCTTGAATGGATTGAAAGAGCCCGAAGTATTCGATGGCGTCATTGATGGAGGACGTGGCGAGCAGGGCATTGAAGCGGCGTCCGCCGGTGGCGGCATCGTGTTTGGAAAGGATGGCCTCGATGACGGCTTTCTTGGCGATGGCCTCGCCGGGTTTGGGAACCTTTTTGTCCTTCTCTTCCTTGGGCTTGAAGTAATCCACATGGAAGCGGAGCACGTTCCCGTCCTCGATGGCGTGGGTGATGGTGTAGGCGTGGAGCTCCTTCTGGAAGAGATCCATGGTGGTGAAGAGCGAGGCTACCTCCCCCTCGATTTTCTGTGAGGTGGCGTTTTGCTCGAAGATGGGCGTGCCGGTGAAGCCGAAGAGCTGGGCCTTGGGGAAGAATTCCTTGATGGCCTTGTGATTTTCCCCGAACTGCGAGCGGTGGCACTCGTCGAAGATGAAGACGATGCGTTTGTCCCGGAGTGCCTCAAGCTGCTCCTTGTAAGTCTCTTGGCCGTACTTTTTCCGCTGTTTGTTGCGCTTGCTGTTCTCATCAAGGGCGAGGCCGAGCTTCTGGATGGTGGTGACAATCACCTTGTCCGCGTAGTCATCGGATAGAATCCGCCGGACAAGGGCGGCGGTGTTGGTGTTTTCCTCCACGCAACCTTCCTGAAAGCGGTTGAATTCCTCGCGCGTCTGACGGTCTAGGTCCTTGCGGTCCACGACGAAGAGGCATTTGTGGATTTCATTCATGTCCTTCAGCAGGGTGGATGCCTTGAAGGAGGTGAGCGTCTTGCCGCTGCCGGTGGTGCTCCAGATGTAGCCGTTGCCGGAGTTGTCGTGAATGCACTGGACGATGTTTTTCACCTGATAGACCTGATACGGGCGCATCATCAGGAGTTTTTGTTCGCTGGCGATGAGCACCATGTAGCGGCTGATGGTCCGGCCGAGCGTGCATTTGACGAGAAAGGTCTCGGCGAAGCTGTCGAGGTGGGTGATTTTCTTGTTTTGCTCGTCGGCGAACTGGTAGATGGGCAGGAAGCGCTCATCGGCATTGAAGGCGAAGTGACGGGCGTTGTTGTTGGCGAAATACCAGGTGTTGCTGCGGTTGCTGACGATGAAGAGCTGGAGGAAGCAGAGGAGGGTTTTGGTGTAGCCGTTGCCGGGATCGTTCTTGTAATCGACGATCTGCTCCATGGCCCGGCGCGGGTTGACGGTGAGGGTTTTGAGCTCGATTTGGACGACGGGCACGCCGTTGATGAGCAGGATGACGTCGTAGCGGTGGTGGCTGTTGTCGGTGTTGATGCGGAGTTGGTTGATGACCTCGAAGGTGTTTTTGCACCAGTCCTTGATGTTGACGAGGGTGTAGTTCAGCGGCGAGCCGTCGTCGCGGGTGAAGGCATTGATTTGGCGGAGGATCTTGGCGGCAGTGAAAACGTCGGGGGTGACGATCTCGTCGAGGAGGCGGGCGAACTCGCCATCAGTGAGGCGGACGCGGTTGAGGGAATCGAATTTCTCGCGGAAATTTTGCTCAAGGGCGGCGCGGTCGCGGATGTCCGGGCGATACTCGTATTTCAGACTGAGGAGCTTTTCGATGAGATTTTCCTCAAGTTGTTGTTCGAGTGTCGGCATTTGCGATCAATGTTTCGATATTGCTGGAACGGGGATGGCCGAGGACGCGGAACGGCAAGCCAGGGCGAAAACGGAGCCAGCATCCGCCGAAGGTTAGACGGATCACTGGACCGGTGGCAAGCGACTAATTGGGGGGACCAAGAATATGCGTCAGCGGAAATCTTTGAGGGCTTTGGAGAGGAATTCGGGGAAGCGGTCGAGGAGGAAATCGAGGCGGGGCGGGATTTCCTGGGAGGCGCGGTTGGCAAGAAGCCACTTGAAGGTGGCATCGAGGTCTGAGGCGGAGGTGGCGTTGAGGACGGCAAGGGCCTTGACGGTTAGGGTATCTGCCCACTCGCGGGAGGCAGGTGGGTTGCGCTTGAGGATTTTGCAGAGTGCGTGAATAAACATGACGGCCTCGCGGAGCTCGGACTTGCCGACGGTTTCGAGGAGGGGGTTGCGGGTCATATTGAGGATTTGTTTGACGGTGAGAGGAGCGTCCGTCCACGTCCAGGTGCCGCTTTCCCAATGCTCTGGAAGGAGATGCTTGTACCTGCGACGCATAGCCCACTGGGCGGCAGGAGCCGCAGCGATGGGGGGGCAAGGACGGCTGGGAGAGTTTCGGAGTCGGTGCCGGTGATGTCCACGGAGTCGTCACCAGAGTCGGAGCTATCGGAACCGGTGGAGGGGGTTTCCGAACAGCTCCGGTGGGAAATCGAGCGTGCGCAGGG
>CAIQXC010000825.1 GCA_903875675.1 Akkermansiaceae bacterium | reverse complement strand
GGCGAGCATCGGCTTTGATATGGTGTTCATGGTTCTGTTAGTCGGAGGGTTGTGCGTTCCGACATCCTGAGCCTCGTCAACGCCGCCGTCGTTTGTCGCGCACCATCCGCACGCCAACCCGCACCAAAATTTTCGCCATTTGCACGCCGCCTAACCAATTGGCATGCGGATTGAACATCACGCGATCAGGCCCGCCTCGCGGAATGAATAGTATGGACTTCTGCCGGGGGCGGACTCACCGACGATCACATGGTCGATAAACCGGATTTGCAGCAGGTTCGACGCTTCGCCAACACGGCGGGTCATGGCTTCGTCAGAACGGCTAGGGCTTGGATCGCCCGTTATGCCGCTAGCGGCATAACCGGCGTTATGCCGTATCCCGTTTTATGCCGCATAGCTGCCATTTCAATCGCCTTTTTAGGGCTAACAAGAATGACAGTACGGCATAAAACAGTGCACGTTAGAGTCCCTTCAGGAAGATCAACAGTTTGTCGTCGGGGCGGTAGCGGCCTGGCTTGCTTTGCGCCGGGTTCACTTTGTTGAGAACGGCTTCCTTCATCTGGAGGTTTGCATCCAGATATATCTGCGTTGTGTCGAGTGACTCGTGGCCAAGCCAAATGGCGATCAGCGCTCTATCGACACCGGCCTGAAACAACTCCATGGCCGCCGTATGGCGAAGCATGTGCGGCGTCACGTGCCGGTCTGCAAGCGAGGGGCAAGTGCGGCTGGCCGCTGTAACCTGTTTGGCGACCGCGTGTTGCACGGCATCCGCGCTGAGGCGGCCGCCGTTGCTGCTCGGGAACAGGAAACGCGACCCGTCGGCTCCCTGTTCATTGATCCATGCTTTCAACACAGCTATGGTGGGCTTGGCTAAGGGAGTGCATCGTTCTTTGCGTCCCTTGCCTTCGCAGCGGACATGTGCGCCGGAACCAAACACTACGTCCCCCTGCCGCAACCCGGTGATTTCCGACAGTCGCAGCCCGGTTTGCATTGCAACCAGCAGCAGCGCGTGATTGCGCCGTCCTGTCCAGGTGGATTTATCCACGCTGGCAAGCACGGCTTCAATCTCAGGGCGGGTGAGGTAGCTCACCTGTCGTCGGGTGAGGCGTTTGTACGGGATCGCGAGTACTCGCTGAATCACACTCGCGTGCTGCGGGGCCTCCAACGCGGCGTAATGGTAGAAAGATCGGAGCGATGCGAGCCGGGCATTGCGGCTACGAACACCATTGAGCCGGTTCGACTCCAAATTGTCCAAGAACTCCGCTATGAAAACCGCGTCGAGCTGTGCCATTGAGAGCATGGAGGGAGGAGTCCGCAGGCGCTTCTGGGCATACGTCAGCAGCAACCGCATCGTTTGCGCGTATGCAGAGATGGTATGGGGACTGGCCTGGCGTTGCGAGATCAGCCGCTTTGAGAAGAACGACTGGCAGAGTGGGGAGAAGTCTCCGGATGGCTTCATGGGACGGCTCCTTTCCATCTGGCTTCGATGAGTTTGCTGGCGGCCACGAGCAATTCCGGCGTGCTGCTCAGATACCAGTACGTCCCGCTCACGTTTCCATGTCCTAGATACGTTGATAACACAGGCATACGCTGGGGCACTGATTGGCCATGACGATACCACCGAAGCAGCGTTTCGATAGCGAACCGATGGCGGAAATCGTGGAGCCGCGGACCATTGCGCACACCCGGCTTTCGGATGCCGATCTGCCGTGACAACTCGCGGAAGATGCGGCTGAGATTCGTTTTTTCGAGTTTGGTGCCGCGAGTTGTCACGAAGAATGACGGCAGCTCGCGACCGGTGAAGGTTTTGTCGCGCAAATCGGCATAGTCGCGGAGAACCGCAAGTGTCGAGGAGTGTAACGGAACCAAGCGTGTCTTGCCAAACTTCGCGCCCCGGATCGTAAGAACCCCCTCGCTCCAGTTGAGATCCTGCGGCTGTAGGTTGATCGCCTCACCCAATCTCAAACCACTGACCGCCAGCAGACCAAACAGGCAGTGATAGGTGTGAGGTTGCAACACATGTGGCGATTCGATTTTCAGTGCCGCCTCGAGTAATTGGCGGATTTCGTCCTGAGAATACACATACGGTTGTGCCCGTTGGGAACGGTATGTCAGCAGGCCGATGGGTGGAATTTCGGTTTTCGGATCGGCACCAATGCGGAAACGAGCAAAGCCACGGATGATAAACAGGCGGCGTGTCCACGAGACGGGTTTCTTGTCCTGACATCGGGTGGCATATTCCACCGCCAGCTTGCTGGAGATGTGCGCTGATCCGTTCGCTTTCAAATACGCGGCGAATTCGTGCAAGCACTTCCCATAGTCCAGGAGTTTGAAACCGAGGGCGCGCCGGAGTGCCAGGTATTCATCTATGGCTTGATCGAGCGATTTCATCGGGCACCCCCTATCCAAGGCAGGGCCAACGCCCGCAGGGAGGCAAGATCCACCTTGGTGTAAATTGCCGTGGTGTCTGAGCTTCTGTGGCGCAGCACAACCCCAATCTCATCAAGGGTAGCGCCCTTGCGCAGCATCTCTGTCGCGAGGCTGTGGCGCAACAGATGCGCCCCCTTGCGGGCCGACACCACACCTGCTCTTTCCAGGGCACGTTGCACGATACCCGAAACGGCACTGGAACAAACAAAGCCGTCCACGGGGGCGCGATTGCGAATGAACAGACAGCGGCAGGCGCATTGTGGCCGGTCATGCTGCAAATATCGGGCAATGGCATTGGCAGCGTCTGTTGGCAGCGGCAGTTGCGCCCTGTTTCCGCCCTTGCCGCACACGCTAATTCGGGAGTTGTCCCAATCAATGTCCTCCAGCCGAAGTTTCACTATCTCACCCGCTCGCAAACCGAGTCGGGCAAGCAATAATAGGATGGCGTAATCGCGGCGGCCCAATGCTGACTTCCTATCACAATGGAGCAACACCTGCCGCACTTGAGCCGCAGGAAGATGCTTCGGCAACGTCGAGAAACGCCAACGGGCCACCTTGGGCACAGCCAATGAGAGGTCGGCATCAATTAGGCCCTTGCAATGCAGATAGCGCAGAAAAGAACGCGTTGCACTTACAAGACATCGTGTGTGATACGGACCATGATCGTGCGCGTAACGCCGAATAAAGCCGGTTATGTCAGGCGCACGGAGCGTGGAAAACTCAAGCTGCCCTCCGCCAAACAGATCCGCCAGAAATCTCCGCGCAAACCGCAGCGGGTGACTAATCGAGTTTGGCGACAGATTGCGTTCTTTCAAGAGAAAGCTCTTATACGATACCATCAACACGTCAACTTGACTCTGAGAATCGCCATTCGCCGGCGGCGTGGCTCCGGTCCTGCGTAGCATTTCCAAAAGCCGCCGCAATGTTGATGGCCCTGAGTTCCTACCGTATGAGAAACGGGACAGCCGTCGCAAACAGGCGCACATGGCAGTTTCGTCCAAGTCGCCCACGCAACGACCGGTTCGTTTCATCCAACGACCACAAAGTTTAAGAACTCGTAATTGTGCCCAGAGCGAGGAATCAGAGAATCCCTGCTCTCTGACTTGTTCCAGATAGGATTCAATGAACGACGAAAGCGGCCCGAAGGAGTCGCACGATGGAGTGAATCTATTTTTCATGCATTGTCACCAGAGCCGAACGCCCCTCCCAGTTCAAGGGCAGTGTTTTATGCCGCATCCAAGGTGCCAAAATATGGCATTTCCAAGGTGAAACCCACTCGCATGCGGCATAAAACGGGATACGGCATAACGCCCGATGGGTGGTTATGCATCAGGGCGAACCCATAGGCTCCAGCCGCGATCACAGGCCGAAAAATTTCCCTTGGATGACCGGAACATTCGTTCACCGTCCCGAGGCTGACGCGGTGCCATGCGTGGGGACGAAGCCGGGTGTTCATCATCACGACAACCACGCTCTCCTTGTCAGATTCGTGGTCGGGCTGCGTGGCGATGATCTCCCGCCAGAACTTCAACAGGTTCTCGGGCGTGTCGGTGGTGATGGTGCAGGCATCCTCGCGGACGCTGGTGACTGTGATCCGGTTGGTCGTGCCGGGGCGGAATCTCGGGGCTTTCATGACTGGAATGTTAGATAGTGATGCGGAAATGCTTGGCGACGATCTCGCGCACCAAGGGTTCTTTCGAGTTGCGGGTAATCTCGCGCACCATGTCGCGCACGGCGGCACGGGTGGCGCAGTTGATGGCGCGGAGTTCGGCGTTGGCTTTGCGGGCCGCACGGTTCAG
>CAIQXC010000824.1 GCA_903875675.1 Akkermansiaceae bacterium | reverse complement strand
TCTAGCGATGCATACCTCAGACCATGCGAAATGCGAAGGGTACTTCGACGTATATAAGTCGAACGACTTCGGCTGAACTCACGCTGAAGTCAGCCTGGCACGTCTCCTGTTCAGGAGCTAGACTCACTCACCCAAAATTCTAATTTTCAAGGACTCGAGGTCATGAGGCAGCCTCAGCGCAGCCGGTAATAGCCATCGGGATTGTAGAGGAAATAGACATCTTTGGGGTTGAGGCGGGGCAACCAGACGAAGGTGCGGCCATCGGAATCCACTTCCTCGGTCATGCCCACCTTGACGGGAGGGATTGGAGCCGAGGGCTTGGCATCCGGGTCCTTGGTGAGGGAAGTTTCCTCGACGCCGTTGATGATGTGGTTGACCCATTTGAGCTCTTTGGCCTTATCTCCAAACTCACTCCAATCCCCGCTGGAGGAATGGGCGTACATCCGCTTGATCCATTCGTCGGTGCTGATGCCCATTTTCACTGCGATGGGGGCCGCCAAGCGGTCCCACCAGCGGTTGCTTTCCTCGAAGAATTCCCGTTGTTGGGTGAGATTGAGCCGTGCGCCGACAATCTGCGAACTGATCTGATGGTGCAAAATGATCGCATTCGGATAGGCGTAGGATTCATGCGCCAAGGTGGTGATGCAGGCGGCCATCGACGCGGCAAACGATTTGACCAGCACGTGGATGGGTGCGGCGCTGGATTCCATCGCCTTGAGGATCCGATAGCCGGCCATCACCGAGCCGCCCGGGCAATCGTCGATGACGATGAAAATCGGCAATTTCCGATCCTTGTTGTTCCAGTAATCAATGCGGTCGGTGATCGAATCCGCAGTGGCCGAGGTGATCATCCCATTGAGACTGATCCGGCGATCGGATACGACGAGCGTGCCGTCGGGCTTGAGCGGATTTTGCAAATAAACCGGCTTGGAGTCGGCAAACTGCCCCCGCTTCTCCTTCACCTCGATGAGTGCAATGTCATTTTGCAAACGACTGACCTCAAGCGCGGAGGTCATTTGCACACTTTTGAGATCATTGGTGAGCTTGTCAGCACGCACCTTCGCCAGCTCGCCTTCGCGGGCCAGCTTTTCCTTCTCACCCTCCAGTTTGGCAATCTCGTCCTTCGCCAATTCTTGGCGCTTGGCGGCTTCCAGTGCCAGTTTTTCAGTGATCAACTCTCGATCCAACTTGAGGCGGGTGATTTCGGCCCGCATCGCGTTGGTTTCCTTGGTGAGCCGCTCGGCTTGCAGCTTGTTTTCGGCACCGAGCGTTTCCTGCTCTTTTTGCAAAGCTGGGGAGGGCGTGTCCTTGGGTTCGGCGGGTGCGGCGGCGTCGGGCGCGGCCACCGCCACCAGCCAGGAAGCCAGGGCGATGCCTGCGATAAGAGATCCAGAGTTGAGTTTCATGATGTGTGCCGTCAAAGCGCCACAGCTACCGGGATTTGTGCCGGAACCTGTCACGAGTCAGCCGGAACCCCATCTAACTCGGGTTGAGATCGTCTTTGGCCCGGGCTCGAACCCAGATCAAAATCCCGACAAAGAGCAAGAATCCACAGGCGACAACGCCTAACACGGTGAAGAGTCGCGAACTCGCAAAGTCCACCTGCCCGGCACTGATCCGGTCAACGGGTACCTGGCCCGGCTTGCGCCGCAGAACCAGCGCCCCATCCACCACGCCCACCGCCGTGAGCTTGCCCATGGCAGGCCCGAGCAGGGCGTCGCCGAGGTAGCGCTCGGTGATGCGATAGGGCGACATCTGCTCCATAAACTCGACAGGCACCTTGGCACCGGGCACCTCAATCGCCTCAAGTTTAAGCACCACCTCATGCCCTAGCAATTCGGGTCTGGCCACCAGGGTGGCATTGAGGAATCGAGGATCGGAGCTGATCCATCCACTCTCCCCGTTGCGGGCGAGGCGGGGCCTGCCATTGAGCTTGAAGCAAATCGCCAGTCTCAAGGTGGGTCCGTCCACCGCCAGCACACGCAGCGTGCTCCGGAGGTCCTTGAACGGCTCATAGAGCGCTATGCCCAAATTCATTTCCGCCGGGGTCAACGCCAGCAGCGTCTCACTGTCCCCAGCCAAATCCGCCCTGAATTTCTCCAACTTTTCGGCCAGGCGGTTCATTTCCCCATCCCGACCGTCCATCGTGGTGACTTCAACCGGTTGGGGGAGAGCCGCCGTGAATTTCTCAATCGCAGTGGCCTGCCGGAACAATCCCCAGGTCGAGAACACCACTAGGAAAACCATCACTCCCAGAGCTGCGACCAAAATCACGCATCCGGCAAAGGGCGAATGCGCGTTGGCTCCGATAGGCTTTTTAGGGCTGGCCATCCGTACGCTTGGGCGTGCCGGGTGTCTCCGGCGTTTCCGGCGTTTCCGGCGTTTCCGGCGTTTCCGGCGTTTCCGGCGTTTCCGGCGTTTCCGGCGTTTCCGGCGTTTCCGGTGTTTCCGGTGTTTCCGGTGTTTCCGGTGTTTCCGGTGTTTCCGGTGTTTCCGGTGTTTCCGGTGT
>CAIQXC010000823.1 GCA_903875675.1 Akkermansiaceae bacterium | reverse complement strand
TCTTGCTCATCTCATGGGCTGTGGGCAAGATGCCCACTCTCCTTGAAGGGGACACTCGCCAGCAAGCTGGCTTGGCCACGCAGTGGCGAGCCAGCGCACTCAAGGAGAGGTGGCGTCCTCGCCGCCATTTGCCCATGCGCGGAGCAAGGACAGTCGTCTGGCGGCCTTCTTCTTGCTCATCTCATGGGCTGTGGGCAAGATGCCCACTCTCCTTGAAGGGGACACTCGCCAGCAAGCTGGCTTGGCCACGCAGTGGCGAGCCAGCGCACTCAAGGAGAGGTGGCGTCCCGCCTAACGCCACCAAGATTTCGCGAAGTTAGTTAAGAAATATTGATATTAAAGACATCCAGCATAAGATGCCTGCTGGTCTGGAGACATGACCATCCAGACATCCGCTGCCACCCAAGCTGCGCCTTTGGTGCCACTGCCGGGCGCGGTGGCTCTGTTCAAGCGCCTCTACTGGGACCGATTCCTTTGTCGCGCTGCTGAGCCCGGCCAGATTTTACAACCGTTGTTGGACGCCCCACATCACGCTCATGGCGATGATGCTCAGCCGTCTCATCGGCGAGGCCACCCTGGAAACGGTCGTCGCCTTTGTGCGCACCGGCCTGTTCGACTCCCTATGCACCAACGCCAAGAAGATTTCCGCCCTCTTGGAGACAGAAGCCCGCTGAATGGCAAAATCGCTGGTTTGGCCAAAACCCTGCTTTCCAGAAGGGATGAGCTGGCTATCTTTTTGGGCATGTCCTTTTCACTCATCGTCGGCCTCGGCAACCCTGGGCGGCAATACGCGCCAACCCGCCACAACGTCGGCTTCATGTTGGTGGAGCGCTTGGCAGCGGCCGAAGGGGCGGTATTTCAGACGATGCCGCGATGGCAGAGCCATCTGGCGAAGCTGGCTGGAAGCGGCACTTTATTGCTGAAGCCTCAGACATTCATGAACCTCAGTGGGCGGGCCGTGCAGCAAATCCTCTCTTATTACAAATGGACGCCGGACCAAATGCTCGTCGTTTATGACGATGCTTCCCTGCCGCTGGGGGCCCTGCGTTTTCGAGAGAAAGGTTCCGCTGGAGGCCACAACGGCATCAAATCCATTCTTGAACACCTCGGCCGAGACGATTTTTCGCGCCTCAAACTTGGCATTGGTGCCAGCGGGCCAGCCGACATGGTCGGCCATGTGCTGGGTACGTTCACAGCTGCTGAACGGCCGTTGTGTGAAAACATGCTTGCCATGGGGCTGGAAGCGGTGCAGCTTGCGCGTTCACAAGGTATCGCCGCCGCGGCGAACCTCTACCACCCCCGAAGCAATCCACCCAATCCACCCACCGATGAGTCGCAAATACCAAGGTCTGATCGTCCTTAACACCAAGTCTCTGGACGGAACTCTCGATGAACTCGTCAGTTCCATCGCCCGTGAAATCGAAGCCGAAGGCGGCGCAATCGACAAGGTTGCCCAGCTCGGACGCCGTCAATTCGCCTACAACGCCCGCCACCTTGAAGCCGGCCACTACGTCAACTACATCTTCACCGGCAGCCCCGAGATCGTGTCCAAGCTTCAGGCCCGCTTGCGTCTCAACGGCAAAGTTCACTTGCAACATTTCCAACGCGTCGCCTGAATCCGGCGGTCGCTCTAACCCAAGGCGAGCGTCGGCGTTACGATCACACGAAACCTCCAGTTCCTCCCAGTTATGGCCAATTTAAACAAAGTCATGCTCATCGGCAACCTCACCCGGGATCCCGAATTGCGCTACACCCCCAAAGGCACCGCAGTGGCCGATATCACACTGGCGATCAACCGCATCTGGAACAACGAGCAAAACGTCCGCCAAGAGGAAACCATTTTCGTGGAAGTGACGCTGTGGGGCCGCCATGCCGAGTTGGCGCAGCAATACCTTAGCAAAGGCCGCTTGGCCTACATTGAAGGCCGCCTCCAAATGGATACTTGGGATGACAAGGAGACTGGCAAGAAGCGGAGCAAGCTCAAGGTCATAGGTGAGACCCTTCAATTTTTGCCAGACGGCAAGGGTGGCAACGGTGGCGGCCCAGGCGGCGGTTCGGGTGGCTCATATCAAGGGGGTTCGGGTGGCGGATCCTATCAGGGCGGACAGCACCAAGCGCCCCAACAGCAGGGCAACCGGCAGCCGCCCCAGCGGAGCGGGCCGCCCCAGCAGCAAGGCGCGTCAGCGGCACCAGCCGATGATTTTGCCGAAGAGGACGACATTCCGTTCTGAGATTGAGTCTGTGGATTCTGTAACCTCGCCGCTATTGAAAGCCGCAATGCGCCGTTGGATCATTGCGCCCATCTTGGTACTGGTTTTATTGCCGTATGCATTGCGAGGCGAGAACGCCACCCTGAATCAGGGAGCGGGGACCCTGGAAGCAGCCAAGCCAAAGGTTCCGGAGAAGGGGGAAGACGCCCGCACTCGGACGGTGCAGTGGGACCAGGAAGCCCGCGAGACACTGGCACGCTTGGATGCACCCGGTGCATCCGCCGCTCTGCCCGAGGGCATCAGCACCGAGGAATTCGACAATCGCCGTCGCGATCTCGAGCAAATGGTGCTGGCCACCACCCGCACACTCAAAAATTTCGCCGTCGTGGAGGACGCCCGCAAGGCGCTTGATGCATCGCGGGCCAACGAGGCCGCATGGACGGGATTCAAGCAAAAGCCGCCGTATTCGCTGCTGCTCATTGACGATCTGCTCAATGAGCGCGATGCACTCAACGCGACGCTTAGCTCCTTCGACTCCTCGTTATCGAATTACCAGCGCCTTCTGGCCAGTATCATGGCGGAAGCCAAAGCCGCTGAGGAGGCAGTCAGCAGTGCCCTTGGCGAGCTCAAAAAGGCGGGTGGCGAATCGGTGGCCGCAGCCAAGTGGCGACTCGACGCTGCCCGTGGCCATTCCCGGGTGCTGGCGCTGCGTGCGGGCTTGATCCAAAGCTTGATCGACAGCCACCAGGACCGCATCGCTGCTACGAAAGTCGATCTGGGGTTGCTTGAGCGACAGGTGAAGATTGCCAAAGCGGATGTCCGATTTAGCGACGATGATTTTGTGAAGCTCAGCAAAATCTCGGAGGAACGAAAACAAGCCATCCGCAAGGAAATCGACGCTGTTTCCAAAAAACTCAAAACGGCCCTCAGTGCCCGCAATCAGGCTCAGGCGGCCCTCTCCACGCTGACTGGTACCGCCGCCACCACAGCCGAGCCGCCCGGACTGGAGCTAGCCAAGTATCGGCTGGAGGTTGCCGAGGGCCGGGTGGAAACCATGCAGGCGCTCAGCGAGGGGCTGGAAAGCCTGCAGCAACTGGAAAATATCACCCTCAAGGCCTATCAGGACCGGCGCTCCCTCGTTGATGCCAAAACCCCCCGCCAGCGGACGCAGGCGCTTGACGCCCTCGGCGTGCCGCGCGAGAACCTATGGGCTTGGATCAACGTGGTCGATGACGAACTCGCTCGGACGGCGGCGGATTTCAGCAAGCTTGAAGCGCGGGCCGCAGCGCTGAGTTCCGAAGACGCGCTTTACGGACTGCTCAACGAGCAGCGGGCATACACCAGCGATAAACTGGCGCTGTGCCAACGCCTCTCGCAGGCTGTTGAAACCCAGCGCAAATTGATCAAGCGCTGGATCCTTGAATACACGCCGGAACCGGGCAAACAAGGGTTTTCGGCCCGCCTCGCCGCCTTCCGCAACGCCACCTGCACCTCTGTGAAAAAATTCTGGTCCTTCGAGGTCATGAGCTTTGAAGACAAAGTGGAGGTGGACGGCCAGACGATCACCGGCAAGATTTCCGTCACCCTGGGCATGCTGCTGCGTGCCGCGTTGTTCTTCTTGATCGCCTACGGGATGGCTTCATTCATTGCGATGCGCCTGCACCGTGGCTTGGTCACTCGCGGCCATCTGGCCGACGCCCAGGCCCGCACATTGCGCAACTGGGGCATGATCGTTGTAGGCGCGTGTCTGGTCGTAGCCACCCTCGGTTTTCTGCGCATCCCGCTGACTGTGTTTGCGTTTTTCGGTGGGGCTCTGGCCATCGGGCTAGGCTTTGGCACCCAGACACTGATTAAAAATTTCATCAGTGGCATCATTGTGCTGGTTGAGCGCAAGGTGCGAGTGGGAGACATTGTCGAAGTCGATGGCATCACAGGCACGATCATTGAGATCAACACGCGTTCCTCGGTGCTGCGTGGACCTGACGACGTGGAAACGATGGTTCCCAACTCGGTGTTCCTCGATAGCCGGGTGAGTAACCGCACTCTCTCCAACACCCGAATGCGCCGCTCGCTGCGCCTAGGCGTCGCCTACGGCAGCCCGCCCGCCCAAGTGATGGCCGTACTAACTGAAGCTGCTGGTCGCCATGGCCTGGTTTGCAAGGATCCGGCACCCCTTGCCGTGTTTGAGGACTTTGGCGAGAGCGCCCTGCTTTTTGGCCTATATTTCTGGCTCGACCTGAGTGGGCCGGTCAACGCCATGGTGGTTGCCAGCGACCTGCGGTTGATGATTGAGAAACACCTTGCCGATGTCGGCATTGGAGTGCCCTTTCCGCAGCGCCAGATTCATCTCGCCATGACCCAACCTCTGCACGTCCAATGGAGTGCCAATCCGGCAAACCCATCTCACGTCGAGCCTCAACCACCGTTCAATCCGGCAACTGAAGTCTGACCAAAGCCGGGGTTAGGCAATCCGACTTGTTCGCTCCGTTGTCGAAAGCGAGGTCGAACGCTGAGTTCTGAGCCTGCGTCCGAGCCCAGGAAGTTGCTGTAGTTATTTGATCCAACTTGCCTCAGTCCTTCGTCAAGAGCCAGGTGGATTGTTGAAAGGTTGAGGAGTTGTTAGCGACGGGCGTAGCGGAAGCCTGGGAAGGCACGCACGAGGCGGCGCATTTCGAGTTTCATGAGGGTGGCGGTGACGACGTAGGCGGGCAGACCGCAGCGTTCGATGATGCGGTCCACAGAGGCTTCGTCGCTGGTGACGGCGGCGAAGACAGCGGCTTCCTCTGCGGGCAGTTCGGGGATGGAGTCGGGCTCATCGGCTGGGGTGGCCGGGCGGGCGAAGGGCAGTTCGCCGAGGTCATCAAGGAGGTGGCCAGGATCGGCCACCAGGGTGGCTCCCTCGCGGATGAGTTGGTGACAACCGGCAAACGTCGGCTTGTCAATCGGGCCCGGCACCGCAAAGACCGGTTTGCCATATTCGGTGGCGAGGTTGGCCGTGATGAGTGAGCCGGACCAGGCGGGACATTCGATGACGAGCACCGCCCGGGCCCAGCCGGCGACGATGCGGTTGCGCATCGGAAACGTTTGCTTGTCCGGGGAAGTGTGCAGAGGAAACTCCGAAACCACAGCCCCATGACCGTCGGCAATTTTCTCCGCCAAGCCAATATTTTCCGGAGGATAGAGCTGGGCCAGGCCCGATCCGATCACCGCGATGGTGCGTCCGCCGGCCGCTATTGCTCCCTCGTGGGCTGCGGTATCGATCCCGCGGGCCAATCCAGAGACAATGGTGAAGCCGGCTTGGGCGATTTGATAGGAAAACTTTTTAGTGGCCTGGGTGCCGTAGGTCGTGGCGCGGCGGGACCCGACGATACTGATGGCGTGGCGGTCGCGAGGTTCGAGTTTGCCCCAGACGTAGAGCAGCAACGGACGGTCGTAGATATCGCGGAGCGGGGCGGGGTACTCCGGGTCATCCTGAGTGACGACCGCGATGCCACGGCTGGCGGCCTCGGCGAGTTCGGCGAGCGGATCGGCGTGATCCTGCCAGCTGCGGAGGATGGTGGCGGTTTCCTCGCCGATGCCCTCCACCCGCATCAGCCGATCCTTGGGCGCGCTGAGAATGGCGTCGGCGTCGCCAAACGCTTCCAGCAAGCGGCGCACGCGGATCGGGCCGATTTTCGGGAGCAGGTTCAGGGCGGTTAGAGCTTCAAGCGGGGACATGGGTGGGAGCTGGGCTTCAAGGGGGAACTGGCATTTCTGGCAAATGCGCCACAGGCATCTGATGCTAGTGCGGCGTGTTAGCGTGTCAAGGATGCAGCGAGTTGATTTGCGGGGTTCTCAAGATGAGCAATCCATTTCGCGGTAATATACCTCCCAAGCCCGGAAGACGGGAAACTTGGTGAGGAAGCGGGCTCCGGGAGGACGCAGCGTGCTCCGGTATCTAGCCAAAGCGGTGTCGCGCTTCGCTTGCCACACGCAGTCGATACCTGCGCGGCCACAGCTGACGTTTGCGCAGGCCGCTATTGGGGGGCGGCTGGCGGGATCGCTGGTTTGGTGGCCGGGTTGGTTAGTCTGGCTGGAGGGCTCGTGGGTTTGGTAGGCGTGGGTGTTGGCTTGATGGGTGGGACGGTGAGTTTGGACGGAGGAGGGACGGCCACGGGCATGAAGTCCTGGAAGGTGGAGATGCGAGGGCGGCCGGAGGCGGTATCAATGTAGGCAAAGATCAGGTAGCGCATGCCCGGGACGAAGCGAAGCAGGGTTTCGCTGGTGGTGCGCCAGGCGTCGTTTTGCTGGAATTGAAAGATGACCGGGGCCATGTTGAAGGCATCGCGCTTTTCAGGACGGGCAAATCCGTGATCGGTGCCAGACTTGAGGATGATATTTTTTTCGCCGAGGATGAAGCGGATATCCTGCTTGTAGAAGTTGGCGACGAAGGCCCCGCCATCGGGAAAATTCTTGATGGTGTCTTCGATCACGAAGATGCGCCACTGGACGGGGTCGGCCGCCTTTGCTGCGGGAACAAATACCAGGATGGCGGCTTTCACGTGCTCCGGGATGTTGGCGGTCGCCACCGTGGCGCGATTATCCGAGGAGACGAAGGTGATGACGTTGGTTTTGGCGTAGCACACGAGGGGTTCGGAAAACGTGTTAGCCGGGACGGTGCAGGTGACCTCGATGCCCTTATCGAAGACATTGATGAGGGGTGGCGGAGGGACCGCGCCCTCGAAGCAAACGAAGCGGCAACTCACCTTGCGGGCCTCCTGAGCATGGCTGAGGATGGGACAAAGTGCGAACAGACAAATGCAAAGCAGGCGCATGAGAAGAGTCAGGATGAAGGGTGGAGTGGTTAGTTAGATTTCGTCGGAATTGAGCCAGCGGAGAGAGGTGATGAGGAAGCGGCGGCCGAAATTCTTGTTAGCTTGGCTCTTGAGTTGAGCGGGTGCGGTTTCAACGGGGTCGGCGGGATCGACCCATTCGGGGAATCGTTGGACGACGGCCTCGCAGGTGGCGTGGGCGGTGATTTTGCCAGAGGCGTCGCGTGCTTCGCCGTAGCCACGGATGGTGAACGTATCTGAGCGTGGGGTGGCGGCATTGCCTAACACGTTGAGGATATCTGCCTGGGATAGAAACCCCGGGGCACCTTGATAGCTGGAACCGCTGCCGGCGGTGGGATTGAGGTATTTGTAGGAGGCCACCTTGGCGGCGGGAATTTGATAGCCGGCGTTGACGTTGGCATCTTCGGCGAATCCCTGGTTGAGAGCGCTTTCATCAATCGCTTGCTGCAAGGCCCCACGCTGGGCCGTATCATCGGTGCCCAGGCGGCGGTTGACAAACTCGGCCATGGATAGGAACGGGCCGCGCAGCCGCACCTGCTTGACGATGCTTTGGGCGAGCGCAGTCAATTGGTAATCTGAATATTCGCGCGGGCCGAGCCAGTAGCCATCCTTGGGGTCGGCACCATCCGCTGCGGACGTGGCAAGCGGCAAGCGAAGGCGGCTGATGCGAGCTTCGGTCTTTTTCGTGGCCGTTAGATCGGAAAGTTTGGAACTGGGGGGCTTGGCGGCCTTGTTGAGCTGGTTGATGACGGCCTGGGAGTCGTGGATGGAGGCGAGCATCGCCTTCCAAGCGAGGACAGAAGTGGAATTGACGTTGAAGGCACCTTGCATCAATTGCCAGGAGGCGATGCGGGTGTAGGCGTCGGGCTTGGCAATTTCGGTGGCAAGGTCGCTAGCGGGGCGGGTATCGGGCTGGTGCAGCAGCAGGCGCGGGTCACTCAGCGGCTTGCCGGCGGCGAAGTCGGTGGCGAGGGTGGCGGTGGATTTGCCACTGCTGAATTTGCCGCTTTGATCGGCCAGGCCGGAAAAATAGAAGCTGTCATAGAACGCGAGGTTGAGCAGGAACGAATGGTCGAGGTAGTTGCCACCGCTTTTGACCTCCATCAAGTGGCTGGGTGCGATGAGTGGATGGGCCCATGAATTGCCGATGGGTTGGGCGAAGCGTGGCAGGAAGCCTGAGGCACCGCCGGGATTGGCCCCGTTGAGGGTGGCGAAGTTTTGGATCGGGGCGAGGGGCACGTCGTAGAGGCCGCCGAATTTAACACCGAACTCGCGGGAGAGGCCGGACACGAAGTTGCCGCGGTCCTGTTGGTCGATGCCGACCAAGGCGGTGGAGCCGGTTTTAACTTCGAGCGCCTGCATATCGATTTCGTGGGAGAAATTGGCGGAGTGTTCGCTGAGGACTTTTTGGGAGGAGCCGACGATATTGGCGTGTGCGAAGCACCAGGGTTTGGTGGCGAGGCGGCCTTCGACGTTATCTGCGGGGTGGCCGCCAGCGGTGGTTTTGCCTTGGGCACTGATGAGGCAGAATGGCTTGGCGTGAATCCGATCCTTGATCGGCACCGTTTGATGGTCAAAAATATCCATGGTTCCGATGTCCCCGGTGGCGGGGTAACGCAGGGTGCCCGAGTCACTGCCCAAAATGAATTTGCGCAGGCCGGTGGCCGTCTCGTAGTTGAATTCGAGCGCTCCGGTGGACACCGGTGAGGTGGCCCCGCTGGGGGTGGCAGTCATTTGGATGACGAATTTATTATTCGCAAGAGGCATGCTTTGTGGGGCAAACACGATATGGAGTTTGTCGTCCGGAGCGAGTCCGAGGCAGCCGGCCCAGCGGCCGAAGGGTTTGTCGTCGCCACCGATGCGCATTGGGGCCGGGTCCCACCAATCGAGGACGAAGCCGATGCCGTCCCCGCGCCAGCCCGGGATGGCAACGATGTTCTGGGTAATGTTGGTGGCAGCGTCCTTGCTATCGAAGTCCCAGTAAATCCGGGGCCCCTGTTGTTCCATTCGCCAAGTGTGGTTGGGGTCGAGGTAAGGCGAGAATATTTTCACTTCGCCGGGCAGGAGGCGGAAGGTGGTGGAGCCGGGTGTGCCGTCGGCGGCTTTGTCCTTGAGGCTCATTGCAAAGCGCTTGTTGACGAGGCCCAATTCGTTGTCGGTATAGAACATTTGGTCGAGCGGGGCGAGGCCGGTGTTTTGGGGCTCGCCGTTGCGATAGACGGTGGCGGCAAAGGGCACGTTGAGAAATTCAATGTGCATATCGCGGCACTCCAGAGCGACGTTGTAGGGATTGTGGAGTGTGATGATGGGCGTGTATTGCAAGTCCAGCTCGTACTTGTACTTGGTGCCGACGAAGTAACTCCCCTGTGGGCTATGCAACTGGATTTGTGAGACCGGCTCGCCGCGCTCGTACAGATAGATATCGTTGGCGACCAAGGCGAAGAGCACTTGGACTTTGGCGATGGTCGGCAGCAGCACTAGTCCAGGGGCCGGTGCCTGATTGATAATGACGGATGGGGGATCGCCGCTGGCAGCCTTATAGCCGGGGGGCAACTGGGTTAAGAGGTAAGGCACGCCGCCTGTGGTGAGGAGTTTGTCGCGATAGAGGCGGCTGAAATCCCGCAGCGAGGCCCACGTCGGATCGGAGGGCGCATTGGCCTTGTTGAGGCTGAGGCGGGATGCGTAGATGCCGCTGTCCTTGTAGTTTGGCGGCAGGGCCGGGGCATTGGTCAAAAGGTGGAAATCCTGTTTGAAGCCGCCGTGGGCGGTATCGGTGAACAGGCCGATGGACTGGGTGGTGATGTCATGGGCGACGGCTTGCAGGGCCTCGCGGGTGGCTTTGCCGAGGTTTTTGGCGGCCAGGCCGTAATTGAGGCGGGTGACGCCTTTTTGGATGGTGGCGAAGGGCGGCTTGTCATGGTTGAACAGGCTGCGCTCCAGCCCCGAAAGCCCGTCGATAAACTCGACGCCGGGGCGCTGGCCGGCCCCGAGTTGGACGGTTTTCGAGCCGGGGGTGACGGCGTTGGCGATGTAGGGCGTGTTGACGCGTGCTTTGAGGCCCTCGTCGAGCACCGCCCAGGCCAAGGCACCGGTGGATGGGTATTTGCTTGAGGCGCTCAGCGGCACTTTGCTCGCGTTCACCGTGCGGGTGCTCAATTCTTTTTCGCCGAGGGTGCCCTTGCCCCAGAGGGTCAGCGGAGAGCTGGCTTCCTCCCTGGCAAAGGCGGCCTTGCGGGATGCCAGCGGGTCCGGGCTGGACACCAGCCATGACTTGAACTTCGCGTCCTTGGCCGGCATCTTGTAGTCGGTGGCGGAGGGCGGGGAAGTGGCTTTGATTTCCATGGATTCCCAAACGCCGGTAATCTGCGGGTTGGCAATTTTGGCGTCGAGGATATCGGCCCGCGCCGTGATCCGCTGGTCG
>CAIQXC010000822.1 GCA_903875675.1 Akkermansiaceae bacterium | reverse complement strand
GGTCACCATTAGGAACAGCTCCTGTATATCCTGACCCTTGTTCATTGGAATTCCAGCCATCACCTGAATTGTTTCTCCGGTCGGTGAAGGGCATCGACGAGAGATAGGTGACGCCCTCGGCGATTTTCTCGTGATTGCGGTGGAGGTAGCCGAAGACTGGCTTGAGGCTCACCACGGTTTCGCCGTCGAGCACCACATTCATGCGGAACACGCCGTGAGTGGACGGGTGCTGCGGGCCTAACGAGACATGCAGCAATTGGTCCTCGTCCAACTCCGGCTTGGAGGCGGGGCTGGCGGCTGGCGGCATGGACGGGTTGGAAATCATGCTTGGAAAATTCAGTTAGAGATCATCGATTTCAAATTTCAGATTTCGACTCTGGCGGGGTAGTGTTTTTTAGTTTTTTCCAACACGGCGTCATGGGGGGTGGGTTCGTATTGGTAATCGTCGGGAGCCACATAATCCTTGCGCATCGGGTGATCCAAAAATTCATCCCACATCAAGATACGCCGCAGGTCCGGGTGACCGGTGAAGCGCACACCGAACAAATCGAAAATTTCGCGTTCCTGATATTCGGCGCTCCGATAGACGGCCACCACCGAGGGGATGTGCACCTGTTCGGCGCGGTCCGTGGTACGAGTCCGCAACACCAGCGGACCGATGCGGAGGGAGGTTGAGTACAGGTGATAGACGACCTCCAGGAAGCCGCAGGCGGGCGGGGTGGTGCCCTCGGGCGGCACCGCCACGGCATCTGCCTTGGCGGGTTCCGGCCAATCCACGCCGGTCACGTTGGATAGAAGATCAAAGTCAAGGTCGGCAGTATTGCGAAGGAATTGACAGACGGCGACGAGTGACTCTGGTGCGACAAGCAGGGAGTCTTGGGCGGACGGGCTGGGGTTGCGCAGATGTGCGATGGCGGCCGTTGGCAGCGCGGCATGCAGGCGGGTGAGAATGGCGGGAAGGTCAGGCGTCATGATGCGCTGGCGTCGCGGGTGAGGCAGGGCGGATTCCAAACGTCCGGATTAAACGTCGGCTCAAGGTCGTGCGGGCCAAATTCAGGCACCGGCAGGTCGCCCGGTCCTTTGGGATCTGCGTGGCGGGCACGGTTGCTACCCAAAAGCTTTTCTTTGGCGATCTTTTCGCGCAATGTAATCAGTCCGTGGAGCAGAGCCTCGGGCCGGGGCGGGCAGCCGGGGATGGAAACGTCCACAGGGATGAAGCGGTCGATGCCTTTGAGCACGTTGTAACCATCCTTGAACGGACCGCCGGAAATCGCGCAGGCCCCCATCGCGATGACGTATTTCGGCTCGGCCATCTGGTTGTAAAGACGCACCACTTGCGGCGCCATTTTCTTGGTCACCGTGCCAGCGACGATCATCAAGTCCGCCTGCCGTGGTGAGGGCCGGAACACCTCCGCGCCAAAACGCGCCATGTCGTACTTGGCCATCGTCGCGGCGATCATCTCGATGGCGCAGCAGGCAAGGCCAAATTGCAAGGGCCACAGCGAACTGGCGCGGCCCCAATTGATCAAGCCCTCGAAGGAAGTGACATGCACTCCCTGCGATTTCAGGTCTTCCGCCAATTTTGGATCAATTGCCATGCGTCTTATATCGGGTTGTCCGGGTGCTGCTCCATCACCAGCCATGGCACCGCGTTCCTACCAATCCCTTGGTAAATAGCGGCAAACAGACTGACGCCGCCCCCCTCGGATCGAAAAAATCGCCGAGAATGACGGCGGCCGGATGAAGCAAGGGAACCGCTGCCTCGTCAAGCAGCAAAAACCACCAAATTGCAATTTGCCGCGAAGCACTGCGCCGCATCTCTTATTTTTTCCGCAGATGCTATGATCGCCCAAGCCCGTCAGGCTCAGAACATCTGCGGAACTCAGTGTTTGACCTCACAAGCGACACGGGGTCGAGCCAGTCCAATTCCCGGGAAATTGCCGTCAAGCTCAGGAGCCGCGCAAGAATATGTGTCGGTTGTAGCGGCGTGCCTTTGATCGGGACTTGCCAAGGCCCGTGGCCCATCCCTACACTCGCGTCAGATGATTTGCCGCTACAACCGCGCCCAATGGGTCCGCGCCGGCTTCGCCCTCGTCGGCGGGCTGGCTTGCTTCTTCTTGGCTTATCTGTTTTTCCGCTATCTGCCTGCATTTGTGGCTTGGCAGTTAGGTTGCCCATGGAATCCAGTGCCCGCTTGGATCGTCACGGCCCTAGGCCTGGGGGCCGTCGCCTTTAGCGGCTATCGCATCTGGCGTGCTGGAGGGGGACTTCAAGGCTATCATGAGTCCGCCTTATATCACAACCTTGGAGACACCGCCGGAGCCTTCGTGGTCGATCACTACGTCCACCGGATCACGGCTCCGGCCCACGTCTTGAGCCAGCTTTTTCTTGCCGGTCCGTTGCTGCTATTGCGTGTTCCCACGCTCATTGCCAGCCTCATTCCTGATAACCACGATCTTGAGAACCGGCTTCAATCGACACTTGTCACGCTGCGTGAGGTCAATAAATGGCAGGCGATCACCGAACATCCCGCCCTGCATGCGGAAATTCTCTATCTCGCTCAAATGGGTTTGATCGATTTCAGTTCACGCACGGAGATCCCGCGCATCAAAGCCCGTTCCAGCCATGGAGATTAACTTTTCCCTTCCACGGGTGCTCGGGTTGCTGGTCTTGCTAGCCGGCTTTTGGCTGCTCGGCGGCTTCACCGTGCCCATCGTCGATCCCCAAGGCTATCAGGACCAACATCACGTCACCAAAGCCTGGCTCTACTGTGTCGCGCTGTTTTTGTTCGGCGCGGGTTGTGTCACTCTGGTGGATCACTTCGTTGGAACCATCGATCGCGCCAACCTCCGGCTGCTCTACGTCATCGTCGGCCTCGCCCTCATGATCGGCAGTTATTGCTGGTTGCGCAGCCTGGCTGTGCATGAAACGACAGGCTAGAAGCCCGTCGTCCATGACAGGCTCGAAGCCTTTCCTCCTCCTAAGTCAACAGGATGGGTCGCTCCACCATCCGAATCAAATATACCTGATAGACCAGCCGTTTTGCCCCCGTAGCAGGTTCACTTCTCCGACAATTCCCCCTCCACCATGCGCTACCTGCCCCTCATTCTCGCCTGTCTTTCGTTCTCCCTGTTGCTCGCGGAAGATCAGGCGTTCCTCTATCCGCAATCCGACGCCTTCAAACAGGACCTGGCCAACGCCCGGCTCAAGGGACTCACCCTAACCGATTATCACATCCATATCCGCGGCGGTATGACCCTCGAAAAAGCCGGCTTGCGCCAGCAGGCCAGCGGCGTCCAGAGCGCCGTCCTGGAGAACTTCGGCCGCGAGTGGCCGCTCTCGGACAATGCCAAGCTCAAGGACTTCATCGACGCCCATTCGCAACCCCTGCCTGATGGCCAGCGCCTACCCGTCGGCATCCAAGTCAATGACCGCGATTGGTTCCGCCAGATCGACCCTGCCCAGTTCAAGCGCCTCAGCTACGTGCTTGCGGACACGATGATCCAAGGGGTAACTGCCGAGGGCAAGCCGCGCCGCTTGTGGCTGCCGGGAGTGACGATTGAGGACCCCGAGGCATGGATGTTAGAGTATCTTGCCCACACCCTGCGCATCCTCGACGAGCCGATATCCATCCTGGCCAATCCGACGTATCTGCCGCCCTGCATTGCCCACCTCTACGACCCACTGTGGACGGAGGCACGCATGCGCCAAGTCATCTCCAAGGCGGTGGCCAAGGGTGTGGCCCTCGAAGTGCAGGCCGGCTCTGACTTTCCGAAGCCGGCGTTTCTCAAACTCGCCAAGAGCATGGGCGCGAAGTTTTCGTTCGGCTCCAACAACTTTGACGACAAGGCCAAATACCTCACCCGCTGGTTCCAAGCCATCGCCCTGCTCGACCTCCAACCCGCCGATCTCGCAAAACCCAAGTTGGCTACCCTGCCAGAGGCACTGCCCCCGGCAACTGATCAACCACCGACGCCTTGAGCCCCATCTGCCAAGAACAGTCAGCTCAATGCAGCGGAAATGGCCGCGTAGGCCGGCTTCGGGTGGTAGTCGCTGTCGAAGATCAACGCCTGATCATAAGTGCCCCCGGAAGGGCCGGGCACCCATGAATAGCGGTCGGTAAATCCCCACAGCGTTCCACGGCTTGCCGGGCATGTCAATCCACCACCTGCATCTGCACCACGGAAAATTTTTGCCATGACAAATTTTCGCTCGACGTGAGGCAATGGATTGATTATACGGCGTTTCATGAGAACCCATATTTCCCCGGCGGATAGGCATGTTATGATGACGGACACGAGTGCACACGCCACGCAGTCGGCACCTCCTGATTTGCTTTTGGTATGTCTGCAAGATCCCTTCGCTGGCGTCGGCAATTCATGCAGCATCGTCCGCTCAACGGTCCCGGCAGCTGATGGCACACTGACCCACCAATGGCTGCTGGAAACGACACTGGAACTCAATCCTCCACGGGTTTTCGCCAGTTGGGCCACCCGCGGTGGCTTTGTCCTCGATCTAAGCGTCACCGCCACCACACAGCCGGTAAACGGCACTTGGGGCGGCACCGCCACCACTCTATCGGGCAGCGGCAACTGCCGGGTGATGGTAATGCGCAATGGCGACGGCAAGCTGCAGTTCTCTCTCGAGTCCGGTGCCCGTCATGCCCCTGAAATGGCCATGCCGGCACCTGCCCAACAACAGTTTCTCAACGCCGATATCGCCTTTGAACTCAACGGCAAAAACGCTCTCAGCGCCGGTGCCGTGGCCGTCATTTCTAACATCCCGTGGTCGCGCCTCATCGCCGGTTCCAGCGCAGCCACCCATGGGCTGGCCTTTGATGATAAATGGCGCCACAACCTCGCCGCAGGCGATGGCGACGCACTGGCGGTTGGCAATTGGGCATTTGCGGTGATGTCGCAACCGGACTATCAGGACCTCTGCACTTCCCGCGGATGGGAACCGTACGTACTGTGAGCTAAGGTCCATCGTATCGTCCCGATCATCCTCAACAATCCAAAATGCGTCGAGAACGGGATCCTCAATCACAATAGTCGATCGAATCGATGCCTCAGATTTTCTTGCTGCTCGGGCTGGGAATTTATCACGCTTTGTTCTTTGCGGGACGGCGGCGGGCAGATAGAGTTTGGCGATGGACGCCACGGTGCAAGCACGACTCGATGAATTCATCAGCCGCAGAGGACTGCGGCGCACGGCCCAGCGCGAGGTTATCGTGAGCGAGGTCTTCTCCAAGGATGAGCATTTTTCGGCGGATGAGTTGTTTGAACGGGTGCGCACCAGCGCCGCCAATACCTCGCGAGCCACAGTCTATCGGACGCTCGGCCTGCTGGTGGCCGCCGGCCTGTTGCGCGAAATCGACTTGGGCGATGAACAAACGACCTATGATCCGAACTTTCTGGATAAGCCCGCGCACAATCATCTGGTATGTATCGATTGCGGGCGGGTGGTCGAATTTGAGGACGCGCAGCTGGAAAACCTGACTGCGTGCATGACCCGTCGGCTCGGGTTTGAACCGATCCGCCAGTCGCTCAAAATCGAGGCGACCTGCGAGCAACTTCGCAACCAGGGGCGCTGCGCAAATTTGATTGCGGCCCGCCTATCCGGCAAACGGCTGCGGAAGAAAAGGTGAGTAGAAATCCCCCGCCTGCGTGGATTCGCGCTTGGAAAAGCCGCGAATGGAAGCCATTCTCACGCCGTTCCATCCCCATCCCATGACACCCGGACTCCGTCGTTTACTAGCTTTGATAGCGGTGTTTGCCGTTGCCTTCCTCACGGTTTCGTCGCTGCGCGTCTGGCGCACGGGCGGAACCTGGCGCAATCTCATTCCCGGCTTCCGCACCCAGAGCGGGCATTTCCGCCCGGAACATTTCACCCTGCCGGACCAACCCCCGCTCGACCTCAAGGACACCGAACTGCTCGCCCACCTCAACAACGAGTATGCCAAGGTCACCGAGGCGGTGGTGCCCTCAGTCGTCAGCATCGACACGGTGGGCGTGCGCACCGAGCGGATGTTGGACGGCTGGGGCCGCTCACAAATCCGGCGGTTTCCAACGCAAGGCCAGGGGTCCGGGGTGATCGTCACCAAGGAGGGCCACGCCATCACCAACCACCACGTGATCGCCGGCCAGCAGCAGATTCAAGTGACCCTTCACAACGGCAAGACCTATCCGGCGACGCTGGTCGGTGAGGACAGCTTGCTGGACATCGCGGTGCTCAAAATTGAGGGGGCAGGGCCGTTTTCGCCGTTGAAACTTGGTGATTCGACCGAAGTGCGGGTGGGCCAATTGGTCTTTGCGATTGGCAATCCATTTGGTCTGGGCGAGACAGTCACCCAAGGCATCATCTCCGCCAAAGAGCGCTCGCTCTCGGACAACCAGCGCGACCTGTTTCAGACGGATGCGGCCATCAACCCCGGCAATTCGGGCGGTCCTTTGGTGAACCTGCGCGGCGAAATTATCGGCATCAACGCGGCGATTTATTCCAAAGACCGGGAAAATCCGGGCTTCCAAGGCGTCGGTTTCTCGATACCGTCCAATGACGTGAAGGACACGCTGTTTCAGATCTTGGAGCGGGGCCGACCGCTGCGCGGGTTCCTCGGAGTGCAGATGCGCGACCTCGATCCGGCGGTGCGCTCAGCCATCAACTTCCAAGGCGAGAGCGGGGCTGCGGTGTTAGGGATTTCACCCGGTTCACCCGCTTCGACGGCCGGAATTCAGCCGTGGGATGTGGTGCTCAGCTTCAATGGTGAAGCGATTCACTCGACGTCCCAGCTCATCGCATTGGTCCAGCGCAGCCGCGCCGGCCAGAAGGCCACGCTCAAGATTTGGCGCCGGGGAGAGACACTGGAGATCAAGGCGGACATTGCCGAGAGCACGCCCGCTGAGCCGGATGCCAGCAAGACGGATGATGGAAAAACGCCGGGCGGCAAGCGCGATCCCAATCAAGTACTGAAAGCCATCGGCATCGCCGCCCGCGACCTCTCGCTGCCCGAACAACTCCGCGGGTTTCGCGGTGCCGTCATCACCCACGTCACCCCCAAATCCCTCGCCGAAGGCCGCGTCCAACCGGGCGATCTGGTCATCGCCGTCAACCAATCCCAAATCTCCGACGCCAACGAACTGCTCCTCCACCTCGCCGCTTCAGCCGCCGTTCAAGCCACCAGCCTGCGCATCTTCCGCGATGGCAAGCAGGCAAGCGTCACCCTGTCCGCCCTCGCCAAGGAGCCATAATACCATTTTTCAGGGTTTGAAAGAACCCTTCGAACTCGGCAAGTATCGGGGCGGCAAGCCAAATCAAGACCCTCCAACCAACCCACTCCCCTCCCCTGCAGCCGCTGCCCCGCTTGTGCTCGATGACCGCGAGGCGCCCGCGCTTCGGGTCGAGAGCTATCAGAAAATTGTCGCGGAGATGCAGGTTTGCGGCCAGTACCAAGCCGAGGAAACCCTCAGCGCCAGTGAGTTATTGCTCACTATCGACCTCCAAAAGGACAAGCAATGGTTCTTCTACACCCCCTATTACTATGCCCAAGGCATGTACCAACGCGGCGGCAAATTCGCGGACACCGCCAGCTCGGCGTGCCCGCTATGCCCCTGCCCCTGCCCCTGCCCCTGCCCCTGCCCCTGCCCCTGCTCCTGCTCCTGCTCCTGCTCCTGCTCCTGCCC
>CAIQXC010000821.1 GCA_903875675.1 Akkermansiaceae bacterium | reverse complement strand
GGCTTCGGCACCGATGTCTGGATATCCCAGTTGAGCATCGGCGATTTTGGTTACGGTGGCTTCATTCATCTCGCGATCTTCCTCGCCAAGGTGGTGGCCTTCATCCTGTTTTTCATTCTGGTGCGCTGGACGATTCCGCGCTTCCGTTACGACCAACTCATGAAACTCGGCTGGGTGATCTTTTTCGAGGCCGCGTTGGTCAATGTGTTTCTTGCCGCCCTGATCGTGGCAGCTCCGGATCTCACCGCCGTCATCACCGCCATTGGGGCCGTGCTGCTTGTTATTGTCACTGCAACCATCATCTGGGTGGCCAGAGTTTCCGAGGTCAAGCCCCCCATTCTCCGCGCCTGATCCCTCCTCGTCACCGAGAACCTATCACTTCCTCACCTCATGGCTGTCGTTAAACTCCAACGCCCCAAACTTGCTCCCGGTGAACAGATCTATCTGACGGCGCTGCTCAAGGGATTTTTCCTCACCATGACCCACGCGGTCAAGTCGCTGCTAGGCAAATCCATGGGCGCCAAGGAACTCGCTTCTTCCGGCCTCGGTGTGACCATGCAATACCCTGAGCAAACGTGGGACGCCCATCTGCCGGAATACTACCGAGGTGCCCCCGCCCTAGTCACTGATGAGCAGGGCCGAGAGCGCTGCGTGTCCTGCCAACTCTGCGAATTCATTTGCCCGCCCAAGGCTATCCACATCATTCCTGGCGAGATTCCTTCCGACGACCCCTGGGCCAAAGTTGAAAAGCGCCCGGCTGAGTTTGATATTGATATGATTCGCTGCATCTACTGCGGGATGTGCGAGGAAGTCTGCCCCGAGCAAGCCATTTTCTTGCGCAAAGATTACGTCATCACCGGCCTCAGCCGCAACGAAATGGTCCACCACAAAGACAAGCTCTACCAAATCGGCGGCGTCCGCAACGGACTCGTTAACAAATGGAATGAGCTGAAATAAGGCGGCGGTTAAATGTCACACTCCCCATTTGCCCCAGTCTCTTTCCTGACAACTGACAACTGACAACTGACAACTCCCCAAATGCCCTCCTATCTCTTCTGGCTCTTCTCCACCGTGATGCTCGTCGGCGGCGTGGCGGTCATCGCACTGCGCAATCCGGTGTCCAGCGCACTGGCCGTCGTCACCTGCTTCATCGGCCTTGCCGGCCTGTTTGTCGGCCTCAGCGCGTTTTTCGTCGGAGTTATCCAAATTCTCGTCTATACCGGTGCGGTGATGGTCTTGTTCATCTTCATCATCATGCTGCTCGATTTGAAGGCAGGTGCCAAGCACGCCAAACCCGTCGTCCCAATTGTCGCCGCCCTCACTTTGGCCATCGCGTTTATCGCGCAACTCGCCGGGGTGCTCTCCCACACCCCCGACACCGCCGCCCCCGCCCTAGACACCGCCGCTCTGGCGCAGGCCTCCGGCGAGTGGGTCGATGCCGGCACGATAGCGGCCACCGGCAAGATTGCCACCGCGCTGAATGCCGGCAGCCTGCCGGACGTGCATCTTATAGGTCGAGCCTTGTTTACCGACTACAATCTGCCGTTGCAAATCATCGGTGTGCTGCTCCTCGTGGCCACGGTTGGGGCCGTCACCCTTTCCAAGAAGACACAAGAATAGAAGACACAGGACACAAGATGAAGAAGGTTGTCAGTTATCAGTTGTCAGTAAAGCGCGCCACGCCGTCCATGGCCGTTGCCCTCTCTTTTCTTGTGTCTTCAAGTCTCCTGCCTTTCCCCCAATAACTCATATCCTTTAACGATCCTCTCATGGCCACTCTTAACAACTACCTCCTCGTCTCCGGCCTGCTGTTTGCCATCGGGCTGGCAGGTGTGGTGTTGCGCCGCAATATCATCGTCATCTTCATGTGTTTGGAACTCATGCTCAGCGCGGCCAATCTCACTCTCGTGGCGTTCTCGCGCTTCCATCCCAGCCACGGTTTGCCCGACTCTAACGGCCAAGTTCTTGTGTTTTTTGTCATCACTGTGGCGGCAGCCGAGGTGGCTGTTGGCCTGGCCATCATCGTCGCCCTGTTCCGCGCCCGCCAAACCCTCAGGTCCGACGAGCTCAACAGCATGAAGGGCTGAGGCCGCCGACAAGCTCTTCCATTTTTCCATTCTTCCATGAACCCCCTCACTGACGATATCTATCGCCCAAGCCGCCCTGCGTGGGAATGGCAACCCGCCCGCTACCTTCCAAGTTGACCCCAGCACCATTTTCGCCCGCCTCCACCCCAAACATTTGGAGCACCCATCCGTAAATTCTAACTAGCCCGAAGCTATCAGCATGTCACGCAATCCACCTTCCCGCCTATGAACCACCTTCTTCCTTGGCTTCTTCTCTTCCTCCCGTTGGCCGTCACTGCGGCCAACCAGCTCGTTTTGAAACGGACCGGGCTGGCCCCCATCGTGTCGGTTGCCTCCGCGCTGGCCACTTTTGTCCTGGCTGTGATGCTGATAGGTACCGAGGGCACGGCAGCGTTTGCATGGGCGACCATCGGCGACTTCCATCTGGATATCGGGATCAAGCTCGATGCGTTGTCCACCGGAATGATGTTAGTGGTCACCGGCGTGGGGTTGGCGGTGCATGTGTTTTCGCTGGCGTACATGAAGGATGACGAAGGCAAGGCGCGCTATTTCACCGGTTTATCGATGTTCATGTTTTCGATGACGGGCATCGTGCTTGCTGATAACTTTATCATGACCTTTATTTTCTGGGAGTTGGTGGGATTCAGTTCCTATCTTCTCATTGGGCATTGGTATCAGAAGGAAAGCGCCGCAGATGCCGCCAAGAAAGCGTTCATCACCAACCGCATCGGCGACTTCGGCTTCATGATCGGCATCCTCATGCTGTGGGGCATCACCGGCCATCTCACGTTCGACCAAATGCAGCCCGGCCTCCAGGCATTCCGTGCCGCCAATCCCAGCATCTGGGTCGGCGTGGTGTCTGCCACCGTGCTGTGTATCTTCTGCGGCGCAGTTGGCAAGTCCGCCCAAGTGCCGTTGCATGTCTGGCTGCCCGATGCCATGGAAGGCCCCACCCCGGTGTCGGCATTGATCCACGCGGCGACGATGGTGGCAGCCGGTGTCTATATGCTCTTCCGCGTGCAAACGACCCTCGGTACCGAGGTTTTCGAGCAACTTCCAGCGAGTGATGTGATCGCATGGACCGGCGGCATCACAGCGTTGTTAGCCGCGCTGATGGCCACCCAGCAGGACGACATCAAGCGGGTGCTCGCCTACTCGACGCTCTCGCAACTCGGCTACATGGTCATGGCTGTGGGATTTGTGGCTGGCGATGCGGGGATGTTTCACCTCTTCACCCATGCCTGGTTCAAGGCATTGCTGTTCCTCGGGTCCGGCGCGGTCATCTATGCCTGCCACCACGAACAAGATATCTGGAAAATGGGCGGACTGGTGAAAAAGATGCCGCTGACCACCCTGACGTTTGCGGCCGGCTGCGCGGCGCTCATCGCGGTGCCCGGCACCTCAGGATTCTTCTCCAAGGAGTTGATCCTGGATGCCGCGCACAAGGCAGGTTCGCCATTGTTCTGGGTCGGTGCACTCGTCGCAGCACTCACACCGTTTTACATGACCCGCCTGTTTGTCGTGGCCTTCCTCGGCAAGCATCGCTCGGAAAACGCGGAGCACGCCCATGAGGTCGGCCCGCTGATGCTGGTGCCGCTCGGGCTGTTAGCCTTGCTCGCACTGCTCTCCGGCTATTCCTTCCTCAACCGTTTCTCGCCGGCTTTGCCAGAGGATCACAGCGATGCGATCCACCTGAATATCGTCTCCGGGATTTCGCTGGTTGCCTTGATCATCGGAGTGTTGGCCGGTTGGCTGCTTTATGCCGGCAAGGAAAAAGACCCCGTCTGCATCCCCTTGCTTCGGGACCGCTTCAAGTTCGATTGGTTCTACGACACCATCCTCATCCACTATTTCCAAAATTTCCTGGCCGCTGTCATTCACTTTTTCGACGAATTCCTCATCAACGGCCTGTTAGTCGGCGGCCTGACCCGCTGCGCCGAGGGTGTTGGCAATGTATTTCGCCGCGTCCAATCCGGCAACCTGCAAGCCTATGCCTTTGCCTTCGGCTTCGGCGTCATCCTGATCATTTACCTAACTGTGTTCATCTAACGCCTATGCTCGCACTCATCGTCTTTCTCCCCCTCGCCGCGTTTCTTGCGATCCTGCTCGGTTCGCCTGCCCGGCTCACTGCCATCGGTGCTGCGGCGCTGAATTTGGGACTCGCACTTTATGCCGCCGCGACCTGGCATTGCCCCTGTTGGGGGGTGTTTTCGGTGCCTGTGCTAGCCAAGCCAGCTATCAATCTGGCATTTGGTTTTCCTGACGGCATGAGCGCGGTGATGGTATTGCTAACGGCCATTGTGACGCTTGCGGCGGTGTTATCCGGCAAGGCACCGGAAGGTCGCGAGACCCTCTACTACGGCTCGTCTCTGCTGCTCTCATGTGGCGCATTGGGGGCCTTTGCCGCCACCGACATGTTCTTCTTCTATGCCTTCCACGAACTCGCCCTGATCCCCACCTTCCTCATGATCGGGATTCTCGGCCGCGGCGAGCGCCGTGCCGCCGCATGGAAAATCACCATCTATCTGGGCCTCGGTTCCATCGTTTTGCTCGCCGGTCTGGTCTGGCTGGCCGGTCTAACTGGCACCTTCGATATGAGCAAGATGGCCGATGCCGGCAGGATCGATCCGGTTGCACAAAAAGGAATAGCCGGGCTGCTCATTGTCGGCTTCGGCACGCTGGTCTCGCTGTTTCCCTTTCACTCGTGGGCCGCACCTGCTTATGCCAGCGCACCGGCTCCCATCGCCATGCTGCATGCCGGCGTGCTGAAAAAATTCGGTCTTTACGGCCTGTTGCGGTTGGCGATTCCGCTGGTGCCCGACGGCCTGGAAGCTTGGCTCAATCCGCTGTTGCTTCTATTGTTAGGAAACATCCTGTGGGTCGGCTACGTCACCGTTTCGCAAAAGCGCCTGGATCTGATGCTGGGAAATTCCTCGGTGATGCACATGGGCTATATCTTTCTTGCGGTGGCGGCGCTTATCGCGTTTCCGGAGAACCCGCTGGCTCGATCCGCCGCCATCGTGCTGATGTTTGCCCACGGTATTTCCATTGCCCTGCTGTTTGGATTGGCTGACCGCATCGAGCGCAGCACCGGTTCGATCGATCTCGCAGACCTTGGTGGGCTGGGTAAATCCGCCCCGGCCCTGGCATTCATGTTCGGGATTGCCGCGATGGCCTCCATCGGCTTGCCCGGCCTGGCCAACTTTGCCGGCGAAGTGCTGGTGTTCCTTGCCGCCTTCAAATCATACGACGGCACCAGCGGCCTCGGTCCGGTCCAAATCACCTGCATCCTCTCGATCTGGGGTGTGGTCATCTCTGCCGTCTATATGCTGCGCGCCTATCGCAATATCTTCCAAGGCCCGGCCGGTACTCTCACTTGCAGCGCCCCTGATATCACTATAACTGATAGAATCCCCGCGCTACTTCTCATCGTCGTGCTGCTTGCCGTCGGTCTCTATCCTAACATTTTGCTCAACCTCCTCAAATAAAGCCATAACTCCCAAGCACTGAGTTTTAATTTCTAAAGCAAGAAATCCATACCGTCTCTTCTCATTTCCTCATCTCCCGTTTAGAAATTCGAATTTAGGATTAATATAATTTCCCACCATGCCAGCCTACTATCTTGAAGCCCTCACCGTGACCCTTGGCATAGTGCTGCTGATGGCCGAAGCCTTTGTCCCGTCCAAAGCCAAGGGCTGGGTGGGCATTGCCGGGGCGATTGGCCTCGCAGGCATTCTTGGTCTGACCTGTCTGGCCATTGGTCCTGACGCCAAGCCAGATGCGGCTTGGGCGAAGTGGCCGTTGTGGAATTTCTACACCTTCGATGGCTTGGCGCGATTCTATAAGATATTCTCTTTGCTGTGCACGCTGTTGGTGCTGCTGATGGGGGTGGATTACCGGAAAGTGCTGGTGCAATTCACCGATCATCCGG
This sequence comes from Akkermansiaceae bacterium, assembly GCA_903875675.1. Taxonomy (GTDB): domain Bacteria; phylum Verrucomicrobiota; class Verrucomicrobiia; order Verrucomicrobiales; family Akkermansiaceae; genus Luteolibacter. Next base: position 2,994 of record CAIQXC010000821.1, on the reverse strand, counting down.
GCTCGGAAGCTGGCACGGGTGAATACCACGTGCTGCCGGTGTTTGCCTGCGCCGGTATGATGTGGCTGGCTTCCGCCCGCGATTTGGCCGGGGCCTTTGTCGCCCTCGAGTTGGTTACTATCACTTTCTACATTCTCGTTTCCTACATGCGCCGCAATATCGGTTCGCTCGAAGCCGGAGTGAAATATCTGATTTTGGGCGCGCTGAGCACCGGGTTCTTGGTGTATGGCATCGGTTGGATCTACGGCAGCACAGGCACGATGAATTTGCTTGAAATCGGGAATCGTCTGCGTGAATCCGTTATGTTCTCTTCGGTTCCGATCATCAGTGGGCTGTTCACCATTCATCAGACGCCGCTGCTCTTCGGCGTTGCTCTGGTGATGGTCGGCCTCGGCTTCAAGGTCGGCGCCGTGCCCATGCAAATCTGGATCCCCGATGTCTATCAGGGTGCTCCCACCCCCACCACCGCCTTTCTATCAGTCGGCTCAAAAGCTGCGGGCTTTATCCTGATGATTCGTTTCCTGGAGCCGTTTCTGGCCAGTCCGGTGACGCGGGGGCCGGTGCTAGGACTGCTTGGGGTGCTGGCCTGTGCGACGTTGCTGTTCGGCAATCTGGCCGCTATTGCGCAAACCAACTTCAAGCGGCTGCTGGCGTATTCTTCGATTGCCCACGCCGGTTTCCTGTTGCTGGCTCTCGCCGCTTGGCAACCGTCCGACTCCGAGCTGACATCCACCCTGGTGGTCTCGTTCTATCTCGCCACCTATCTGCTCATGACACTCGGTGTGTTCTTCGTGCTGGCCCAGGTGCGCATCCAACGCGATGGCGAAAATATCACCGATTTCAATGGCCTCGGCACCACCAATCCGCGGTTGGCCCTGGCCCTCACCGTGCTATTGGCCGCCCTCGCCGGGGTGCCGCTCACCGCCGGGTTCATCGGCAAGTTCTTCGTGTTCTTTCTGGCCGTTGATTCGCACCTGTGGTGGCCGGTGGGAATCGCCACCATCGCAGCAGCTGCCGGATTTTATTACTACTTCAAGGTGATTCGCGCCATCTGGTGGATGCCGCCGGCTGATGCCACGCCCATCAGCTTGCCGCCAATCAGTGCCGCATGCATCGCCGTCCTAACTACTGCGGTGCTGCTCTTCGGCATCTGGCCTCAGCCGATCTGGGCGCTGCTACGCTGAACTTGTCGGTGATTGCAGGGTCACAGATAGAAGAGAATCTGCTTGGCTGCGAGGCATTCGGGGGTACGTGTGCAACCTCGTGCTGACCCTCTGTTTGAGCGAGCATGAGAGCAGCACGCCCACCGCCATCGCCATCGCCGAGCCTGAGGGCGGCGGCGTGAACGTCGGATGAACTTCAGACTTCCTGACCCTTTTTGTTCCATTGCCGTATCGACAAAACCTTATTGGGCGCGCTGGCTGGTGTAGTGCTCGGCTAGGCCGGTGGCGACGGCGTCGGCGTATTCCCGGAAGATTGAGGGGCGGGCTTTGCCGGCGATTTGGCGCAAGCCTTGGTAATCGCCGGCTTGGATGCGGGCGAAGTCGGTGTTGGAGTTCATCACGTAGGGCTCGGTGAAAATGACGGGGCACTGATAGAGCCGGTTAGCCAGCAGATTGCGTGCCCATAGGTAGGGTTGGTCGGGAATGGCTCGGGCGTTGGAGGCGCTTGGCGCGTACTGGAAAGGCGGCAGGCCGGTGGCGGCAGCCATGGCCTTGGCGACGCTGGCAGCGACGGGCTTCTCCTCGTCGTGGCAGCGCTGAAGGATGCGCACGAGCAGGCCGAAGCGCTGGTCTGGAAGGGCCAACTCGTCGTCGCTGTAGGCACCATTGAGCAAGAGGTGGAGGTGGGAGCGCTCGACCATGATAGGATTGGCGGCCGATCCCCAATTTTCGGCGTTGAAGTGGAGGCAGAGGACCAAGTCAGGTTTGAGCGATTGGTTGACAAATTGGGCACGGGCGTGGATCTCGGCGGTGCGGTAGAACAGGCGCTCGGCCAATTTTGCCGGAGCGATGGTGGAGCCGGGCGGGGCGGAGGATTGGGCGAGGGCGAGCAAGTCAGGCGGGCGCAGCGGGGTGAGAGGCTGGGTTTGGTTTCGAATGAGGGAAACCTGGGCACCAAGGGCTTCGAGGCGGGGTTTGAGTAGCTCCGCTACAATAAGCGTGAGATCGCCTTCACACACCGGCGCTTGCCCAGCAACCTCAAAGCGGCGCTCTTCCATGGTCGCCCAGATGCCACCCATGTGGCCCGGATCGATAGCGATTCGCAGCCCGGAAAGTGGTTTTCCGGGGACCGCAGGCGGCAAGTCGCGGGTGCCCCTCCAGTAGCGGGGTATAGGGGCAGGCAGCCCACCGTCCGAGGCGAAGGCGAGGTGGAAAACATCGCCTGGTGGGGGCCGTCCGGTTTGAATGCGGGCCTCTTGATCATCGATCTCGATCCAGGTGCGCCAGCCGCTGCCGATCGTGAAAATCGAGGTTAGCAGGGTTTCAAATTCGCTGCGGTTGATCGTGTGTTGAAAGGGGGTGAGTGTCTCCCAATCCGGCGGCGTGCGCAGTGCGGTGAGGGCCAGTTCGGCGGCGGAGGGTGGCTGTTTCCCGCGGCTGGTATGGCGCAGGACCAGCGCCAGTGCGGCGACGAGGGTGAGGACGAGGAGCGGGACAATGAGCTTGCGGGGGTGGGGCATTTTGCGGGATTTGGGTTGTCGGCCGGAGCAGGATGTGGCTAACTGAAGGTCCACGCCGTACGTGCGGGTTAGAAATTTCCAATCATGTCAACGATCCGCATATTGTTTTTGGGGGATGTCGTCGGAGAGCCTGGCCGTAAGGCCGTTATTGAGCAACTGCCATTGCTAAAACAGAGCGAGGGCTTGGATTTTATCATCGTCAATGGCGAGAATGCGGCAGGTGGGCGGGGGATCACACCACGGATTGCCATCGACCTGTTGCGCGCCGGGGCAGCGGTCATTTCCACCGGCGACCATGTCTGGGATCAGGC
>CAIQXC010000820.1 GCA_903875675.1 Akkermansiaceae bacterium | reverse complement strand
CCGGCATATAAGCGGTGCCGTTCACGTCCACCGCATATTGGATTACACTTCCCCTGGTTGGAGCAACCGCCCCGGCCATGAAGGTGAACGCCTTGGTCTGGTCGTTCTCCCAGCCGATGTAGAGCCAGTGGGACTTGTCGTTCTTATACAGGTCCGCTGCGCTCGCCGTGGCGGTTACCGTCATGACACCGAGGGTCGTCGCAACCAGCAGTCGGCCTAAATTCTTGATAAGAAATTGCATCTTCATGATATCATTCATTGGCAGTTGAGTCGGACGGATTTCGGCGCGAACGGCGTGATGTCGATACGATTCGCTCCAGCTTTCAGATATTTCGTCACATCGAGGCGCAACGGTTTGCCGATGAACCCGCCGGCATACTGGCCGTTGACGGTTATGCTTGCCGCCGCCTCGGGTGCGATCTCGTCCGCTTCGAGATACGCGCGGGCCGGCAGCGCGGCCAACTCGCAGCGGCCGTGGAAATCGTGCGACGGCGACGGGGCGCGCGTGGCGCCGCGGTTGGCGGGAATCTCAGGATCCTTTTCCACCGGTATCGACGGATCCACCACCACCGGTACAGTTCTGTTAGATATTACAACGCGTGCCGGCAGGTCGCGCTTGTCGGGTTGGAACACCAGCAGCTCGCTTTCGTTCGGCTCCAGCGTCAGATCCACTTCCACACCCTTGTCGGTGAGCCGGTAGTTGACGTCTGTGATTTCGTTGCGCATCGGGTCCCAGCATTCCGGCACGCCGGCGGCGGCGATGCGGAAACGGAAATGGCGCGGCTCGCCAAGATGGTTCTGGTTAGTGATGAAAAACACGTTGCGTCCGGATTTCACGCGGTGCAACACATGGAGCCAGCCGCTCGTCTCTCCTTCCAGCACCTCCATCACCAACGGGATACCGGCAGCCTTGATGTCGTTGACGCTCGGAACCTCGGGCAGCATCTTCCACGGGATCCCGGCATTGAGCCTGGCAATGTCGGCGGCCGTCTTGCCGAGGGTGGCGGATTTTGTCGGTGTGAAACCGTGGCCAATCACGATCCCGCCGTGATCGGCGAACGCTTTCACCTTCGCCAGCGTTTCGTAGGGAATCACTTCCGTCCCCGGCACGATCAACACCTGATAGCGTTCCTGCTGGAGCAACACTTCCTTGCCGGATAGCTTCGCCTCTTTTTCGAACACGTCGAATGGCAGCCAGTCGCAGTCGGATAGAGAGTCCTGCAGCGCTTCCGAAACCGGTTCGGGCGCAAGCACGTGTTTTCCCGCGTTGCATGCGGTTGTATAATTCTTCTGCAACTCTCCATCCACTCCGGGATTCGGCGGGAGCACTCCGGCGATCTGGCGGATGTTGCCGTTGCAGAGCATCGCGACCGGGCAGACGTGCCGGCCGCCACTGAGCATCAGGCTGAGCCGGTCCACATAGTCGGCATAGACGCGATAGAGCGGCCATCGCGGCTCATAGCCGCCGTTATAGAAGAACGGCGGACAATCGAAGTCATAAGGCGCACGCGGGTTAAACGAGCACGGCGTCTGGAAATTAACCCCGCACACCTGCATATGATCGGTCCACCATTTCATCTCGGGATAGGTGATGTCCTGGCCGCGCAGGCCGAAAATTTCCACCATCGCCAGATCGTCTCGCTTGCCGAACACGTGGGAAATCGAGCTTGCCAGTTTCGGCGTGGACCACAGCGGCTTATGAACCGGGAGCGGCTCGCGTTCGCCCCAGCGGAATTGCGACCACACGGCATCGATGCCACCCATGTCGCTGTAGCGTTGCAACCGGAACATGTCCCCCGCACAATACTCCGGACGCCAGTACAGATTATTGTGCTCCATCATGTGGCCCCTCGACATCACGCCATGCTGATGGCACCACTCTGTGATCCCGCCGAACATCGTTCGTCCCCACGTTTCAGCGAAGGCATCGAGATACTGGAAGCGTGCCGCGGCTTGTGACTCACCGGCCAAATCGAATTTGTAGGCGACGTATGCCTTTTTCCAGTCCACGCCCCATTCTGCAAGCGTACGGTCAAGCTCCGTACCCCAATCGCCTTGCGTTTCCGGCTCGTCGTAGAAAAACCCGGCGATGGTCTTGCCAAAATCGTCCTTGAAATGGTCGAAGTGCGGCTGATAGACGGTCCTGATGTACCAATCGACACAATCCCCGCTCGCGCCGTCAACGCTGAGTTGCTTGAATTGGGTCAGGGGGGGGGCCTGCTCGTGGGTGAACTTCATGATCCGCCACTTCCCTGCCGGCGCGGTCCAACGCAGAGCCCCGTCGTGGATGAATGGTTTCAGATCGAGCAGGCTGTCAGCGTCGATTTTGCCGTCGTCCGTCAGGCGTCCCGCGACCGTCGCGATGTAACGTTCGCCGCCATAGCCATCCGCGGTGAATTCCTTCGGCCCTTCCGTGTCCGCCGCAATCGCAACCAGCTTCTTCGCCGCGTACTGCGTCGGCACGTTGTTGCCAACACTCTGGCTCGGCCACCATTTCTCGTCGAGGATCCACATCGTCAGGTTGTGCTTCTTGGCCGCGTCGAGGCAGATGCCGAGGTCGCGGAACCATGTCGGCCCGAGCCAGTCGGTGTGCGGCCGCGATTCGACCGTGAAACTGCCGTTGCCGCCTTCGGGCACTTTGCCGATGTACATCTCCAGGCGTTCTTTCGTATCGTCGCCGTGCAACCACAGAAACGGTGACATGTCCCGCCGCGCCTCAAGCGGCAATTCGCGGAACTGCTGTTCCACAGTGGTCATCAGTGGTTCGCCGGCACGAGCGACTGATAAAGCCGGTAAAATCAGGCTAATTGCGATTGCTGTCGGGTTGTGTAGAGTTGTCATTTTTTGTTTTTGCCAATTGACACGAACGACCCGATGGGATCGCTTATGTTCAATTCATTTCAGTTTTGAGGTTAGGTGAGGATTCTCGCTACATTGCCGCACGGAATCGGAGGATTTACGGGGGTGTGGATTCGAACCGGTAAGTTCCGGCACCCACGCCATAAACGGCAGCACTATTTTCCATGCGTAGGAATTTCACGCCTTCGACCTTATCAGCCGGTTTGCCAGACTCGGTGACACCCGTTGCATCCTTTGCCGGGACAAACACGGTCGCCGTGGTATTGGCGGGGATCGTCACTTCCATCGTGAGCTTCCGGCCTTCGCGTTTCCAATTGCTGACGATGCGGCCGTACAACGAGTCATGGTGTGCCTTGACCCATGTCAGGTCGCCAACGGGCATCGGCTTGATGATGATTTGCTTAAAAGCCGGTTGGGCGGGATCATTGTTGATGCCACCCAAAGTCTGATAAAACCAGGCATCGAGATTGCCGGCCAGGATCAACAGCGCCTCGCTGTTCATTCCAGAGCCCTGGGTATCGCAATCCCAGCGTTCCCAGATCGTGGTGGCACCCTGTTCAATCATGTAGCCCCAGCTCGGACGCGTGGTCTGGGTGGCAATGATATAACCCACATCGGGCCGACCGATTTCCGTCAGCACCTGCATCAGCCACTGCATACCGATCAATCCAACGGTCAGATGGCCCTTGTTTTTCACCATGATATCATCAACCAGGCGTGCGACCATAGCGTCCTTCTTTTCCGGGGAAACCAGCCCGAACTTCAGCACCAGCACATACGCGCACTGCGTGTCACTCGTGCAGGTGCCGTCGGCTTTCATGAACCGAGTATTGAATCCCGCCTTTACCTTTTCGCCGAGCTCCATAAACAACTTCTCGTCATCCGGCTTGCCCAGCTGATTCGCCAGCCGTGCTGCGATACGGCAGTTATTATAATAATAAGCCGTGGACAACACGGGCCGGGGCGTAATGCCATCAGAAATCCCTCCTTTATCCATGGTCGATGCGTCACACCAGTCACCGTACTGGTCCTGGCTCACCGTATAATCCGGTTCAAGGTGTTTCTGATGAAACATCATCCATTTTCTGATGGTTTCATAGTTTTCTTCCAGCGCTGTCCTGTCACCATAGAAATCGTACAGCCATTCGGGAATAATGGTAACCACGCTTGGCCACAGCACGCCAGTGCCCCATTCCCAATTCATCGACAAGTCAGGAATGCTCCCGTCTGGACGTTGCGAGCGCCGCAGATCCGCCATCCATTTCGTATAGAATGCAGCGACATGATAATTAAAGGCTTCGCTTTCGGCATCTTTAGCAGGATCGCCTAGCCACGGTTGCCGTTCGTCGCGGTCCGGCTCCAAAGGTGCGCTACGGATATAGGCACGCTGAGTCCAGCGTATATTGTCGTGAATGCGATTGACGAGTTTATTGGAACACCAGAATCCGCCTACAGGTGTGAAATCGGTGTGGATCACCCATCCCTCAAAGTTCTCTGCCGTCGGTGTGCCAGGAAATCCCGTCACCTGAATATGCCGATAACCCTGTCCTTTGAATTGCGGATTCCAAACCTCTTCACCTTCACCCTTCAAAGTGTAAACATCGCTAGCACTGGCGCCCCGGTTATCCGCCGTCTTGAGCGTTCCATCAGGCAAAAGACTGTACGCGCTGACCAAATGAACCTCGGTTCCTCGCGGACCGCGTGCCTTCATCCGGAACGTACCGTAGAAATTCTGGCCCATGTCGACAATGTAAACGCCAGGCTTCGGTTGGGTAACCGCCACCGGCTTGATCGTCTGCGTCACGCGCATCGGCTCCATCATCTGAGCTCGAAAAACGCCGCCGGGAGCATTGACACGTTGGACGTTTTCCCACTTCGCATCGTTGAATCCGATCCGATTCCAACCCTCCATCTCCATCCGTGCGTCGTATTGCTCGCCGTCGTATTCGTTATTGGCGCGAATCGGTCCCTGCTGGGTCAGCTTCCAGTTATCATCACTGACGATGCGCACGCTTGTGCCATCTTCGTAAACAATCTCCGTCTGCAAGAATAATTTTGGGTAGCCGTAGTTCATCGTTTCCGCGGGAGAATGCAGACGAGGAGCGAAAAACCGTCCGTTACCCAGCACGACGCCCATCGCATTGTTCCCTTGTTGAAGATACGTCGTGACATCAAAGGTCACATAATGCGCCGCCTTCCGGTAATCCGACAACACCGGATCCATCGCATGATCGGAAACCTTTTTTTCATTCAGATAGAGATCGAAAAAACCCAACCCGCAGACATACGCCGTAGCCCGCGCCACCTTGTTCCCGACCGGAAATTCCCGCCGCAGATAACGCGCCGGCAACGTCTGCCGGTCAGGTGGAGCGCCCAACACACCCCACGGGTTCATCCCATAATCACCCAGAACTTTCGCGCCGCTCCAAGGCGAATCATCGAACCCTTCTTTTTCCCATCCATCCTTCCGCTCCTGCGAAACCTTCCACTGTTCGTCCGTTTGGATCACGAGTGGTTCCCCTTGTGCGAACGTCACGCGCAGCGCAGCGATCAATCCCGCGGGAGTTGGAGTATCGCCTGTGTTGGCTGCCATGACCGCAATGCTATTGACTCCACGCTTCAGCAGCTTCGTCACATCCAGCAGAGGGAGGTCATGAAAGTCCGCGCCTTGTCCGACTTTCGTGCCGTTGACGAATAATTCAAAAGCGTTGTCCGCCGTAATCTGACAAACCGCATTGGAGATGATGCGGTCATCCGGCAAAGTCAGATTCCGACGGAAATAGCGTATCCCCACCGGCGCGCTGGCCACGGGTTCGCCTTCGGGAAACCATATCCATTTCGCTACTTTGATCAGACTGGGGTCTTTCGGCGGCTCCAACCCGATCCATTTCGCCTGCCAATCCTCCGGCTTCAACAAGCCCATGGTCCACGCCGCCGGCTTGCTCCACGAATCACCCGCCATTGTCCAGACTCTCACTTTCCAATAACACCGCATGCGTGATTTCAGCGGCGATCCGGCGTACTCGACCTGAATGCTCTGGTCCGATGCCACTTTGCCGCTGTCCCACACATCGCCTTTGTCATGGTTCAGCAATCCCTCAGAACTCGCCACCAGAACCTGGTACGCCGTCTGCCGATCGCCACGACGCTCGGATTCGATGATCCAGCTCAAGCGAGGCATTGGCACATCGATACCGAGGGGATCGGCAAGATATTCACAGCGCAGTTTCGTCACCTCGGCGGCGGAAGTGACCGGAATGCGGAACAGCATGATGATGCCGGCAATCAGACAGATTGCAAGATGGCGAGTGTTCTGTTTTTTCATTTTGATTTTCATTCACCCAATCCATCAGCTTGGAAAGAGAATTGGAACCATAGATGAACAGGATATGTGCAGACATTCAGTGGATGATGCCAATGAGCGGCCTCACCCGCCCGACAGTTGATTGAATTGACACAACACTCTTATGATCCGCAGCCATCTCCTGCCATCTGTGGTTCTGTTTTTATCTAGCGGGTTACTCCTGCCCCGGGGCCTTCTTGAGATCTATAATTGCCTCGGCGAACGCCTTGCCGATGGGTGCCATGATTTTGGCTGCACCGAGATAGTGATAGCCCCCGTTGGAAACGCCGGCTTTCAGACGCTTGTCCTCCTCCGGCGTGAGTTTCTCACCCTTTTCCGCCCGCGCTTGCAGGGTACCCAGATCGTCGTCCCAGAAGGGTGCCGTCTGCACCGCCACCACGTTGCCCTTGAATTCGGGCAGCGCCGCAGGCGCAGCCATGGCCGCGCGGAAATGCTGCATGCGCAATCCAGCTTTCATGCCATCAATCCCCATGACGCCAATCACAAAAGGCATCTTCGGAACCGATAGATCCTTGCGCACGTCACGGATAAATAGCGTCAGCAGCTCCGAGTACTTGGAGTAGCCGCCGGGCTGATCGAGATCATCAAAGTACCATTCATTAATATAGTCGTTGAAGCCCTGGAACCAGACGAAACCCGCCAGTTCATAGCCCTGCGCAGGATCGTAGTCAGGAACCACCCGCTTGATGTCCCCCAAGACCTTGTGCACATGATCGATCATCTGGCGGTAGGTCGCGCCGCGCACCCCCTTGGCAACCCGCTCCTGCAGTTCGTTCAGGTCTTCGTTGTGCTGTTTGGCCCAGTCTATGGATTTCTGGCTGGCCAAGTAGGGTCCGGCACTGGGTGGACGGAAGTCAGAGCTCAGATCCTTTCCGCCCCAGGAGGTCTTGATGATCAGAATCGGTTCGTTTAGCGCCTTCTCCATGTAAATGCCAAACGTGAATTCCGGGCCAATCTGGTGGGTCGAGGCAGCAAATCCGGTTGTCAGCCGGCCTGTATATTCAGTCGTATCTTCGTAGGCGCGACAAATCGCTGAAATCCAGACCTTCTCGCACACGACGGGTTTGCCGTCGGCACCGCGCATCTCCTTGAGGATGGGCGCTGTCTTCGGATCATCAGCCATCGAATCGAACGTCGATACGTCCACATTCCCCTGCATGTTCGACTGCCCGGCCAGGATATAGACTTTAAGCGGCTTGGCTGCCGCCTG
>CAIQXC010000819.1 GCA_903875675.1 Akkermansiaceae bacterium | reverse complement strand
CGCCCGCCACCTCATCCAGCGCGGTTACACCAGCCCGGAAAAACTCGCCGTCGAAGGCGGCAGCAACGGCGGCCTGCTGATGGGGGCTTTCCTCACCCAGCACCCGGACATGGCCCGCGCAGTGGTCACCCACGTCGGGATCTACGACATGTTGCGAGTCGAGCTGGACCCGAACGGAGCGTTCAACATCCCGGAGTTTGGCACGGTCAAGGATGCCGGGCAATTCCGGGCGATTCACGCGTATTCGCCCTATCACCACGTCAGCGACGCCACCCCGTACCCAGCCGTATTCTTCCTGGCTGGCGAAAATGATGGCCGCGTCAATCCCGCCCACTCCCGCAAAATGTGTGCCCGCCTGCAAGCCGCCAGCAGCTCCCAGCGCCCGATCCTCATCCGGCTCAGTGCCGCCTCCGGCCACGGCATGGGCACCGCCCTGACCGAACGGATTGCGGAAAAGGCCGACGTGCTCGCCTTCCTCTTCGAGCAACTCGGCATGCACTCCTCCGCCGCGGCCAAGTAAGGACGCAACGAACCCGTGCAATCCCAACAATCCGCTCCCCCCATCCGCCTTCCTATCGCCACCGGCGCGGGTACTTTCATCGCCACTTACTCGGCCAGCGGACTGGCTGAATTGGATTTTCCAGCCGCTCCAGGCACCGTCGGCCAAACCTCCGCCGGGCCAGTGCCGCCGGAGGTTTTCGCTTGGCATGACCTGACAACTCGCGCCGTGCTCGCGGTGCTGAGTGGCAAGCCCCCGGCGCTGCTGCCGCCTCTGGACCTAACCCAGGGCACGGCGTTTCAGCAAGACGTTTGGCGCGAGTTGCAATCCATCGTGGCTGGCCAGACCCGCAGTTATGGCCAAATCGCAGCAGCCCTCGGCCGGCCCAAGGCATGCCGCGCGGTTGGCAGCGCCTGCGCCGCCAACCCGCTGCCATTGCTCGTTCCCTGCCACCGGGTGCTCGCCGCTGGCGGCCGCTTGGGTGGCTTCAGCGGCGGCCTGCACTGGAAGCGGCACCTCCTGCAAGTCGAGGGGGCCTGAATCTCAAAACTCAGCGTTTGACCTCAAAAGAGCCAATGAGTCGAGCCAGTTAAATTCCCTGAAACTCCCTCAAGCCCATGAGCCGCGCAAGAATATCTCAGATGCCCAACGGCCCACTTTGGCAAAAGTTTCATGGCGTCAGTCGGATAAATTTCCGATGCGGTGCGTCGGCGTCGGTTTGCCAGGTCGGAAATGCTCCAAATGATCCAACGTGGTCTGCATGGCGGGGAACCGCGCCGTGGCTGCCGCGAGCCCGTCGCGCAAAGCGGTTCCAAGCACATCCGGTGCGGCCTCGGCACGCAAGTTGATGATCAGCTCACCGCCCGTCACGGGATCTTCCAAGTGGTAGGAAAGCTCCGGCACGAAGTCATTGCGGACGAGATTCATCGCCGCGATCTCCCCTGTTATGCTGGAATCAGGGCTAAGCGTCATCTTCAGGTGAGCGATCTCGGCGTGACTAACCACTAAGCGCTGTTGAATGGCTACAGCCACCTCCTTGAGAAAGGAATCTGCATCGAAATCGATATTCGAATTCACTTGAACCGTGCAGTTCAACCAACCCAATAGTGCCTCACCATCGGCATATACTTCGTAATCCACGTTCATCGCCGTTTGCGCCGTCTGTTCCTCACTTGTGATGCGATCATACCAAACGTCCAGATTTGTTCCGTCTCTGGCAGATACGGCCAAAATGTCCTTTCCCGGAAACCTCGTCGCGATTGCCTGACGGAGCGCCTCCAGTCGTGTACTGTCCAGAAGATCACACTTGCCGATCACGACGATGTCAGCTTCCTCAATCTGCTTTAGAAAGATATAGAGAACCTTCTTGGAGAAGTTCCCCCCCTCTTCCAGCCCAAACACACGCAGTGCACGAATGGGATCCACCATCACGCTGATCGGCGCTACCAAGAAATTGTCGCCATACAAACGCCGCAGCGGATAGGTTACCGTAGCTGCTAGATCTGTGCAACTACCAACCGGCTCCGCTAAAAACACTTCAGGTCGAGTGCTTTGGGTCAGGCGCCGCGAGGCATCAACAAGAGAATTGAACCGGCAGCAGAAACACCCACCCGGAATCTCTTCGGTCGCAAATCCTTGCGACCGAAGCATGGTCGTGTCCACCAAATTCCGCCCCTGATCGTTCGTAATCAGCCCTACTCGGATCGATTGATTCGCAAGTCGTGTGGCCAGGCTTCCCAAAGCTGTGGTTTTCCCGGCCCCAAGGAACCCCCCGATCATGATATAGCGCGCTTTATCCTTCGGCCCTGTGTCTCCGAGCATCTGAAACCCGTCTGAAATTGATTGATTCATGGAACGTCTGCGCAATAATGAGACAAACAACCGGTCTGCAAATATTATTTTTACATTTTATTTGAACGGCCGGGAGACTGGTTGACCTAGCGAGGCGAGCCTCAGACCATGCGAAACGCGAAGAGGTTTGCTGATTGCTGAACTGAGCAGAACTCAGTGTTCGACCGCTTTAGACATCGGTGCGAGCCAGTCGAATTCCCAAAGTGTCCGCTGTCGGCGAACGAGCAACACCTTAAACAAATGTTACCATGCGAGCAGCAACCGCCGGGTGGGCGGATAGAGTTGGAGAGTAAGTCGCCGCATGACTCATCTGAAAAATTGTGAAAAGCCTCAAATTTCAAGCATTGATAATCAACGGATTACAGCGACTTACT
>CAIQXC010000818.1 GCA_903875675.1 Akkermansiaceae bacterium | reverse complement strand
TATCCAATCGGCTTTCCGTGAGGAAAAGCTATTCGGCTCAAGGAGTCGGGCATCGATCAAATGAGCCGCCATGAACGGCGTGGCTGTGGCTATCCACTCAGCCTTGCGCGCGGCGAAATGGCGGCGGATTTTTTTCCGTTAAAATGTTAGAAAAAAGTAGTGCTGGTTGATCGGACGGTGTACCGACACCATTCGTTGTTGAAACAAACGTTTAAATCAACCAACACTATGAAAATAAATAAAGGCATTAAGGCCCCGGTGCAAGCCGGGATTGTGGATTTTAAAGGGATTTTTCAGGATCGAATCCGCACGATAGTGCGCGATGGGATTTTGAGCCTCATCGCCCAGGAGGTGACGGAATTGTGTGGCGAAAGCCACCATCCCGTGGGCATTTACAAGCGAGGGGGGACCGAACCAGTCACGATCACGACGAGTTCTGGCAAGGAGCCCATCGCGAAGCGCCGGGTCAACATGACGAAGGAGGACGGCACGAAGCAGGAGGTGGTCCTCAACACCTACGCGGAGGTCAAACGGAGCAAGGGGATGTTCGACGAGGTGCTTGAGGGCATGTGCCACGGGGCTTCGAGCAGCGGCGTGGGCAAGATAACCGGCACGAGCAAGGGCACGGTGTCGGCCGCCTGGAAGGCCCGCAGCAATGAGTTGCTAACAGAGTTCCGGGCGCGTGATCTGACGGGCATTGACGTGCTGGCGATGTATATAGACGGCATCTTTCCGGGCAAGGAACGCTGCGTGGTGGTGGCCATGGCGATTGACACGCAGGGTTACAAACACCTGTTGGATTTTGAGGAAGGCAGCAGCGAAAGCGCTGAGGTTGTGAGTGGGTTGCTAGGAAAAATCGCGGCACGCGGGCTTGTCGTCGGACGGGATCGGCGGGTGCTGGTACTGCGCGACGGCAGCGCGGCCATCGCCAAGGCAGTGAGCGAAGTTTGGCCCGATGCCATTCAGCAGGAGTGCCTTGTGCATGTGGAGCGGGTGGTCTGCGCCAAGCTTGCCCAGAAGGATAAGAAGGGGTTTGTGGCCAAGATGAATATCCTGCGCGGGGTGCAGGGTGCGGAGGCCGGGGAAGAGGCTTTTGATGACTTGCTCAAGTACGTGACTGATAGGAACTTCGCTGCGGGCGAGGCGTTGTCGGTACGTCGCGACTGCCTGCTGGCGTTTCACCGGCTCGATGTGCCATCGACCCTCAACGTGACATTTTTGAGCACTAACAACATTGAAAACGTGATGGGCAATGCACGTGGTACCATTGGCCGGGTGTGCCGCTGGCGCGACGCAACAAACCAGATGGCCCGCTGGATGGGCGTGGCCCTGATGCGGGCTCAGAGTGGCTTCAGGCGGGTACGCGGACATGCGCAGCTCGGTCAGCTCGCGGCCGCCCTCGCCCGGCCCTGAGCGGCCTGCAGCGGCGGTGTCCACCGCCGGAAAGTCTGCCACGCGAATCCGCACCTCCGACGAGCTGGGCGCGGGCCCATTCTCGCCGCGGTCCAGCGTGGCCGACTTTCCTCTAATCACTTGCCACCCTGCCGCAGCGGGGCGGCCCGGCAACCCGTGTCGCGCAGCCCGGCTCCGGCGCCTCGTCGCTCCGCTCCTCAGCGCCGGAGCCGACCTGCCAGGGCGGGCGGCGGCTTTCTTCGCCGCCGCCTGAAGAAAAATCCTTGCCAACAAGCGCGCAAAGAACTAAGTGTCTCCCCGTTAGCCAGCCCAGCGGGCTTCTAGCAGATTAACGGAATTCTGAACGCCCCCATGAGTAGGCGGTGTTGCCGTACTCGAACCGGGCGCATTAGCCTCAACCCGGCGATCTGCAGACGCATCCTGAGAAGGACGGAGATTGCCAAATGAATTCCTAACGGGGTCTTTGAAACACCAGATTCCTGCCGCGAAAATCAGGAGGACGACCGAGACATACTTATTTGATTTACTCACGAGAATTGTCTAATGGTTAATTGGATGCTTGGGGAATTACCTTTGATGCGGGAGTTCAGAGGTGGCCGGGCGAGAAGGACTGAGCGCATGAGGTTCGCAGCGCAATATTTGCTATTACCGACTACCGGTGGAAGCCCAATCTGTCAGATGCGGCGGTTTTTGGTGGATTCGAGAGTCAGGTCTGACGCGCCGGGTAGTCGCACTGATGCTTCGACTTTTCCCCTAAATTTTCCGCGATGACAGGGTGGACATGGAGACACCCAAGTGCTCCACTTACCGGGGTCGGCGGATCCGGCCCTTCCAACACCTGTCAGGTTTGCCATCCACCATGAAACTTTGTTCACTGCTTTTGGCCGCCATCGCATCCGTCCTACCAGCTGCCTTTGGCGCAGCCCCGCTCGCCGAGTGGACGTTTGACCAACCCGGCGACCTGCAAGGCTGGCAACCCAACGGCGATCTCACTGACGTTGCCGTCGCCAACGGTGCCCTCACGTGTCGTGCGATTGGTTCGGACCCCATTCTCCAATTGCAACCGCTCCTCGCGGTGACCGCCACGCCCCGCCAACAAATCGAAATCCGGTTGAAAGCCGATCACAGCGGCCAGGCGGAGATTTTCTGGAGCAACGCCGCTACCCGGATCACTCAGGACAAAAGCACCCGCTTTGAGGTGACCGGCGACAATCAGTGGCACACCTACTCGATTCTGCCGTTCTGGCACCCGGAAGGGAAGATCGAGCGCCTGCGCTTTGATGTCTATAACCAGGCGAAGTTTGAAGTGGATTTCATCCGCCTCAGCGAACTCACGCCGGAGCCGCCCGCCGCAGTGGCGGCCTTCGATTTCACCGCTGGTGTGCAGGGTTGGCAGGGCCTCGGCGATGCCCGCGTGACCGCTGAGCCAACTTGTCTGAAAGTGATTTTTCCCCAAGCGGACGGCATCGCCCTCAGCCCGCCTCTGACAGTTCCGGCGGACGAGCAGAACTACGTCTCGCTGGGCATGGCGGTGGATCGGGGTACCTCCGCCACGCTCTTCTTTGCCACCGAGGCGAAACCCGGCCTGCAAAGCTTCACCTTCCCGGTGGTACCCGACGGCAGGGACCACACCTACAACCTCGACCTGATCGGCGCCTCCGGCTGGCACGGGCGGGTGATCGCCCTGGGGTTGCGGCCCAGCGATGCGCCGGGTGCGCAAGCATCCGTGCGCTGGCTCAAAGTGAGCGACGCCCCGCAAGGCCCGGCGCAGTTGAAACTGGTATCCTTCGCCCTTGAAAACGCCCTGCCGCGCAGCGGTGCGCCATCCACCCTGGCCGCCACCGTCACCAACACTGGTGGTGAAAATGCAGCCAAGCCCGAGGTCCAGCTCCACCTACCCGCAGGCGTGACCCTCGTCGGCACCGCCCCCAGTCCGGCAGGCGAGCTGGGCAATGGCGAGGAAGCCACCTGGCGCTGGACCATCCAAGCCGACCACCCCCTCAAAGACGAAGCATCCATTGCGATCACCGCCAACGGCATGCCCCCCCTTGCCGCTCGTGCCTCACTCGAATTCACTGCGCCTTTGTCAGTCGCTCGCACGGGCTACGTGCCCGAACCCAAACCGGTGCGTGGTCCGGTCGAGGTCGGCGCTTACTATTTTCCCGGCTGGGACAGCGCCGCCCGCTGGCAGCCGCTGCGAAATTTCCCGGAGCGCAAGCCGGTTCTCGGCTGGTATCGCGAAGGCAGCCCGGAAGTGGCCGATTGGCAGATCAAATGGGCCGTCGAGCACGGCATCACGTTCTTCGCCTACGACTGGTATTGGTCGCAGAGCACGCGGCAACTGGAACAAGGGCTCCATGACGCCTACTTCAACTCCCGCTACCACCATTTGCTCAAGTTCTGCCTGCTCTGGGCCAACCACAACCCGCCGAACACTTCCTCCCGCGAGGACTGCCTCGCCGTCACCCGCTATTGGATCGACCACTATTTCCGCCGCTCCGAACACCTGAGCATCGACGGCAAACCGGTGATGATCATCTTCAGCACCGACCGGCTCACTGCCGACCTCGGCAGTGCGGGCGTGAAAGACGCCTTCGAGGCCATGCGTGCCGAATGCCGGCAGGCCGGGTTCAAGGGACTCCACCTCATTGCCTGTGTCGGCAACGCCGACGCCGCAGTTCGCGCTGCGGCGGAAGGTTACGACGCCGTTACCGCCTACAATTGGCCCGGCCTCGGCATGACCGGCACCAGCAACCGAGCGCCCTACGAAACGCTGGTGCCCGCCTACCGCGAACACTGGAACAGCCTCATCGCCCACTCGCCCATTCCGCTCTCGCCCCTGCCGATCTGCGGCGGTTGGGACAGCCGACCCTGGCACGGCGAGAACAATCTCGTCCGCTTTGGCCGCACTCCGGAGTTGTTCAAACGCCATCTCCTCGATGCGAAAAGCCTGCTGGCTTCGATCCCGCCGCGCCCCGGTTCGCCCCCGATGATCCTCGTGGAAGCATGGAACGAGTGGGGCGAAGGGTCCTACATCGAGCCCCACCAGGAATTCGGCTTCGGTTACCTCGATGCCATCCGCGAGGTCTTCACCGATGCCCCCAAGGCCCACGGCGACATGACGCCCGCCGACGCCGGCCTCGGCCCCTACGATGTGCCGCCCGCTCCGCCGCCAAAAACCGCGTGGGATTTCGCACAAGACGACGAGGGCTGGCACAACACCATGGGTTTCACCGACGTGGCCGTCCGCGACAGGGTGTGGACCGGCCGCACCACCACCAAAGACCCGGCTGTGTTCGGCCCCGGCCTGCGAGCTCGCGCGGACCAGTTCACCACGGTGGTCATCCGGCTGAAACTCCGGCGTGAGGACGGTCAGGCGTTGCGGGATTCAGCCCAGCTTTTCTGGAGCACCACCCGGCTGCCGGAGAGCGAAGCCACCAGCGAGCGATTCCCGGTCACGGGCGACGGCGAGTGGCACGGATACTCGGTCCCGGTTTCCCAAAACCCGTACTGGCGGGGAATCATCACCCGGCTGCGCCTGGATCCAACCAATCAACCCGGTGTCATGGTGGAAGTGGATTCCATCCGCCTGAAGTAGGCGGCAAGAAGAGATTTGCGACTCATGTAGAGGGCAGGTGGGAGGATCCAGTCAAACGAACAACCCTGCCGAAAGGCTCGCAATTGGCCAACTGGAAGTTTCATTTAACACAGTCCATTTAGCACAGAGGGGCTGGAAATGGTGCGCGATACTGGTTTCGAACCAGTGCCCCCCTCCGTGTCAGTGGGGGGGTAACCAAAAACACGGCTTTAGGCAGGCAAACCATCCTAAAACCCATGCCTGTGGAACATTCAAACCATTAGGGCGTCAGTCATAACTGACTCCCCAAAGCTCGCGTGAAAATCGCCCACCTGAAACCCACTCAAGACATTGATTACCAATGCTTTGTAAATCCAATAATGTCTTTCCCACGATAATGATGATGATCGGTTTGTCGGCCCTGCGGGCGCTGACTTCCACCTCCACCTCCTGGGCATCCACGCCGCGCAAGGCCGCTGAAAAGAGTCAGGTAATCAGATGTACATTTCTGGCCGACCTGCCACGCTTCGGCATGCGTATGATATTCCCCTATCGATGGATTCTATCTGTTTTGGCGGGACTGGGCATGGCATTTTGGGCGGGTCGTGCCAGCGCGCCTGAAAATTCCGCCAATCTAGCGGGAAGCAATCGACTCGGTGCCGGCGTTGCCGGGCGCCAACCAAGGCAAAATGCCAAAGCTGGTGGCGGCGGGCAAGCCATCACCAGCGCCATGCAACTCCGCGGGGTGTTCAAGAACAGCCCCAACCCCTGGCTGGCGGGCGGGACTGCGGTGGACGCAAAACTGGCCAAAATGAACGGCTCCCAGCTCTCGCAACTCGTCCGCGATCTGGCCACCGCCCAAGCCACCACGCCCGGCTATTCGTTCGGGCGCGAAATCAACGCCGCCTGCGTCCGCTGGGCGGAGGTCGATCCGGATGCCGCGCTGCGATTCGCCTTATCGAACAAGCAGGCATCATTCCGCAACACCGCCATCCCCAGCATGATCGCCGGCATCGCCAAGAATGATCCCGCGCTGGCCCTGGCGAAACTCGCAGCCATCAACGAACCGACGTTGCGCCGCGCCGCCCAATCGTGCGTGATGTACGCACTGGGGGGCTCCAGTCCGGACGAATGGGTGGCGGCGGTCAAAGCCGATCCGTCGTTAGCCCGACAGAATGGTGGAGCGGCTCCGTTTGCTGCGGACTGGGCGATGGATGATCCGGTGGCGGCCGCCAAACGGATCATGCAATTGCCTGCCGACATGCAAAAGAACGGGGTGGTGGCCATTGCCAGAGTCTGGGCCGGCAAGGACAGCCCTGCCGCCACCGCCTGGGCCCAAGCCCTCACCGATCCCCAACAGCGCAGCCAGGCTCTGGCCGCGATCGCCGGGGGCATCGCCGCGCAGGACCCCGACGCCGCGCTCGCCTCGCTCAACTCTCTGTCCCCCGCCGCCCGCCGCTCGGGCTTGGTGGCGGTTTTCAACAGCATGGCCGACCTCGACTTCGACGCCGCCCTGGCGAAGGCCACGTCCCTCACCGATCCGGCGGAGCGCAAGACCGCGCTGTCCTTGTTAGCAGGGGGCGGAGTGGGCAGGGGCGACATGGACTACTACAGTATCGGCAGCAGTCCGGAGCAACTCAGCGCGGCACTGGCGGAACTCCCGTCCGGCTCGCAGCGCAACAACGCGCTCAACCAGCTAGGCAACCAACTTGGCAGATGTTCCAGCGAGGAGGCGGCGGCAATTCTAGCAGACTATCCGCCGCAAGACCGCGAGAAACTCCAATTGGTCATGCTTCAGAACCTCTCTTACAGCGATCCCACCCGAGCACTCGAGATCTATCAAACACTGCCGCCCGGCAAGAGGGAGTCCTACGGCTCCTCAATCTACTCCAGTCTCGCCAGACTGGACCCTGAAGCTGTGCTCAAACTGATGGCTGACAAGTCGCCAAAGGAACAGGCGCAGGGCGTGGGTGATGCTTTTGCCCAACTCGCCCTCAATGACCCCGAGGCCGCCACCCGCCGCCTCAACGATTATCCCGCCGGACCGGTGCGCGACGCGGCCGTGGCGCGACTCGCCAACACTTGGGCACTGGACGATCCTGCGGCCGCAAAGGCATGGGTGGCGACTCTATCAGGAACCGAGCAGAACCGAGCGCTCAGTTCCCTGATTCCGTCGATGGCGGGCACCGACCCCAAGGGCGCAGCTGACATGCTCGGCAAATTGCTGGCCACCGCGCCCAAGGATACCGACAACAATCTTGAAAACGCCACATCCAGCCTCGTCAGCACCTGGGGCCGCGATGACCCCGAGTCCGCTGCCACTTGGACCGCCACCCTGGCCGATGGCAACCTAAAGAACAATGCCATCAGCAACCTCGCCTCCAGTTGGGCCCGCGAGGATTTTGACGCCGCCGGCAAATGGCTCGACACCCTGCCCGACGGCCAAGCCCGTGATATGGGCGTCTCGTCGATGGTCCATGCCAAGTCCAACAGCGATCCCGCCACCGCCTTCGCCTGGGCTGCCACCATCGGCGACAATTCGCGCCGCGTCAGCCTGCTCTCGTCTGTCGTCCAGCAATGGAAGGACAGCGACCCGGACAAGGCCCGAGCCGCAGTGCAACAAGCGGATCTAACGAGCACTGAACGGGACAGGTTGTTGAAACAACTCAAGTAGTTGAAGCGACCCATCCGTCCCCTTCTGCGAAGAACTCAAGACCACGGAAGCGACCCAGGCAGCCATCTGCGTCTGAAATTCACGCCGATAAGATCATCCGCTTTCCCTGCGTGTTAGGATGTCTGACGGTGTTTTTTGTAGCAGAGCAGCCCTCGTGGCTCAGGAGAGTTCGCAGGCAAGGCGGATGGCGGCAAGCATGGAGGCCGGATTGGCCAGTTGCTGGCCGGCAATGGCAAAAGCGGTGCCGTGGTCCGGGCTGGTGCGCGGCTTGGGCAGGCCGAGAGTGACGTTTACCGCGGTGTCGAAATCGAGCAATTTGAGCGGGATGAGCCCCTGGTCATGGTACATGGCGATGACCGCGTCGAAGTGGCCGCGGGCGGCGTCGCGGAAAACCGCGTCGGGCACAGCCGGGCCGGAAAAGACGCCGGGCAAGCGGGCATTCAGGTGATCGATGGCGGGGCGGATAATGCGGATTTCCTCATCACCGAAGGCACCGTCCTCGCCGGCATGGGGGTTGAGGCCGGCCACGGCGATACGCGGGGCGGAGATGCCGCGTTTTGCTAGAAAGGCGGCAGTCAACAGGCCGATGCGCAGGATGCGTTCTTGACTCAGCAGGCTTGGGACCCTGGCGATGGGTTCGTGGATGGTCGCGAGGCCCACGCTGAGGGTGGGCCCGGTGAGCAGCATCCCGTAATCATCCACTCCCATGGCTGCAGCAAAAAACTCGGTTTGTCCTGGAAAGGGGAAGCCGAGGGCTTGCAGGCGTTGCTTTGAAACCGGCCCGGTGACCACCGCGTCTGCCGTGTGGCCAGTGAGGCGCTCGGCGGCTTGGTGGAGGGCGTCAAGGGCGGCCTGTGCGGAGCGGGCGTCGGGTTTACCAGGAGTGCCGGCCCGGCGGTCGCCGAGGATTTCAAACTCAAAGCCAGCGGGCAAGTTGGCAGAAGCCAGGGCATGGTCGATGATTTCGGGGCCGATTCCGGCGGGATCGCCCAAAGTGATGAGGATGCGCGGCATGGGAAAAGGATGCGGCAGCAGGGTTAGCGTGGCAAGGGGGGAAAGGGGAAAATGAGTGGGTGGCGGAGGAGGTGTAACAAACCAAGCCGAATCGAGAGAAACCCTGCCTTGGGTTGAGTCACTTTCGGGGCTTGCGGTTCGAGCGGAAGTTTGTAGCTTCCGGCGGCACGGGATTGTCTTGCGACCGGTGGAGCCCCTTGGAGCCGGGTTAATCCGCGGGCGGCAGAGAAGCCCCGCCTCACCCCCCCCAATTCTTGCAATGAAAAATGGAAGCGTTCAACGCGGAGTACAAACGACGAATGATTTGCGCAAGCCGGGGAGCGGACCCACACTGGGGCGGGTGGCGAAGATGCCGGGCTACGGCAGGCGAGGCACGCGGCGGCGGCGCAATCACGACGATGACTACCTGATGCAGCGGCAACAGCGGCGCGGCACACGAGTGGCTATGTGGTTCATTGGAATTGGATTGGTGACCGTGGTGGCGTTGTGTGCTGCCTTCAAGTTTTGGGTTTACCCGCTGTTGCAGGGTGAGAATCAGCCCAAGGAGTCGTTGCGGGAGGTGGCTGAAGCCAAAATAAAGGTTGCGTCCAAGTTCAAGTCGCCGGGGCGGGAGGAGGCGCTGGCCTTGGTGAAGAAGGCCATCGGGGTGCGCAGCGCCGAAGAGGTGGAAGGGGTCATTCGGGCGGGATCGGCAAGCCCGCAGGAAGTGGTGAGTTTTCTGGAGGCTATGCAGGCGGAGGATGGTGATATTACAAAATATATATGGATGCGCAGTGTTGATAAGAACGGCCTCTTGCTTGAGGGCGTGCAGGTGAATTTCGGTAAAGCAGATAAAGCGAAAAGACGCATTGCGTTCCTGACCCCGGATACCAAAGGGGTGTGGAAGTTGGACTTTGCGGCGTTTGCCCGCCGGGTCGAACCCTCATGGAAGGCCTTGCTGGAGGAAGGTGCCGAGTCCGGCGTGGTGAGGGTGTATGCGGGCAAGGAACCCTATTTCAACGGACCCTTCAAGGATGAGAGCAAATGGGCGGCCTACAAGCTGGTAACGCCTGACGCGGAAGATGTTTTGGTGGGTTATTGCAAGGTGGGGTCGGCACAGCAACGGGCCATGGAAATGCTGTGGCAGCGCGGCGAGGTTGCAGTGGCGCGTGTTACCTTGGAAATCCACCATCCAGAAAAATCGGCAGGCGCGGAGCGAATCCAATTTGAGATCACGCGGGTGCTGGCAGAGGATTGGGTGCTGGCTGAAAAACCGTTTGACGAAGGATTGTAGTACGCATGTTCACAACACCACCTGCGGGCTTGTCGGATCGGGCCGGAGGCGCTAGGGTCCCGCCATGCTGAAAATTTTCATGCGTTGGCTCGCGGGGGTGGGTGTGTGTTGCTCACTCACCCACTGCGGAACATCGTGGCCAGGACCGCCAAATATGGGAGGCCCAACGCCAGAGGCTCGGGCCGAAAAAATTGCCACCGAAGCACACGGGAATTTTTTCTACGGCAGGCGTTACTTTGTGGAGAAGACGCGGTTTTGGGGCTACCTCAGAAAGCCGGGGCAGCCGTGGAGTTGCGCCAAGCTGGTGATCTTCAAGGAAACCCAAAAAAACAACCCGGACCGACTGCCGGAGGATGGTCCCGAGGGCCAGCGCTACGCCTTTGATAACAACTACGAGTATCAAATTCACGGCTACTTCACCGGGCGGGAGGATTACGAACCTAACAGCAATCAATTCTTGCAGGAATTCATGCTTAGCGGCTACGAGGTGTTAGACAGTCATCCCGGCTGGCTGTTTCAACCGAGCGACCACTACGACCGGCTGAGCATCACCTTGTATCCGCATTGAGCCAGGCCGGCTGAAATTCCGTGGTAGCGGCCGTCAGGGGGGCGGTGCGGGGAGGGCCGGGGCGATTTCGTTGAAGGTGACGACTTTGGCAGGGCGCCGGGGATTTTCACCATCGGCTCGGTGGATGAAAATTTGGGCTCGTTCATTGGGGTTGAGCAGAATGGCACCGGAGTAGAATGGTTGGAATTGGCCGGTGTTATTTTTGAAGGCGATCTGGATTGGCAGGTCGTTGCCGATCTTCAGGGGTTTGACGAGGGCCTTGCCGGACGCCAGAATCACCCGGTCCCCGTCGAAAATCAGCGCGGCTTCGACAGGCAGCAGGTTGACGATTCGCAACGAGCCCGCCGGAAGGGCAGCCGCAGAATCGGCAAAAACCAAGTTGCGGGGTGCACTCCAACGGCTGCCTGGGTCGCGCCAGATGATGGCTAACACATTGCCAGTTTCCGGCGGATTGAGTGTCAGCCAAGGTTTGACTGAGGGGGCGTCCTGGGCGCTGGCTTCGTGGAAAACCACGGGGGCGGTGCCACTGGGGATTTTGAGCGTCTCGGTGGGGCGGCCGAGGTTGAGGCGCAGAAGAGTGGCCGAGTCGCCTTTGCCGAAGCGGATTTGCCGGGGCGGGATACTGCCCGGCTCTGGTTCCAGTTCGTAGCGCACTCCGTCTCTGACATCTTGGCGAAACGGCGGCGGCTCACCTAGCGGCAGCAGTCGGAGCGAGCGCGGCGGAGGATGATTTTTTGGATCACCGCCGTTCTGGGCGTGGCCCAGCGCCATCGACAACACCACCAACAGTGACACACGCCAAATCACGCCAGGAGGATGCACTCAATCTGTCCTCGCGGCGAGCAAAACCTCTGGAAATATGGTCTTGCTCAGGGCGAACCGGGACCGGCCGGCGGGGTGAGGCGCACCCGAAGCGCCTCGTTGCGAGCACGCAGGAAATCCAGGATTTTGGCAGGTGGCTGCAGGGGCTCTTCGGTGGCTTGTGAGAATGAGTAACGACGCAGCAGCAGGCCGTCATTGTAGAGCAGGGGCAGTTGCGTTGCCACATCCAGATACAGAGAGACCTCCTGAACCTTCGGCCTGAAAACTTTGGTGGGAGTCGCCTTGGCATCCGAGCGTTTTGAGAATGCCATGAGCTGGGCCTGCTCGCCAGTGAGGCGTTTTTGGTCGAACGGAACACTGAAAAAGAGGGCCTTCTTGCCATTGAGCAACTTCAAACCGCGGTAGTGGGTCATGTCCACCCACGCCAATTCTGGAAAATCGGACGAGTTCAAATCCCGCGCCGTGGACGATTCGTTGCCAACGATGTAGAGCCCGCGGTGGCCTGCACGCTCCGCCACGTGGCTTCCCATGATGATCCATTCATCCTCGGTATCACCATCGCTCCAACGAGTCCGCAACCGGTACGTCTTGGCCGCTCCATCCTTGGAAAATTGAATCGAACTCGCCGTGCGCGGTTGACCAGCAATTGCTGCGGCAGGCGGGCGCTGGCCAGTACCTGCCCCCGACTCCGAAAAATCCGAGCTGAGGTGAATCGTCCATTCGGCGCGAGTCGGGGCGCTGGCGACCAGAGGCAGGCGGGGGGCCGGTTGACCGGGCTTGGCAGGCGGACTTTCCGGGCTGCCGGTTTGAGCGTGAACGGGGGCTGCCAGCCACAGCCATAACAGTAGCAGACTCACAAATATGCGGCTTTTTGAAGGGTCGTGGGGCATGAGGTAATCGGATGAAAACGTTAGATAAAATCATTGTCTCACCGTCTCCCACTGGACGTCGAGGAGGCGTCCCGTGATGCGGTCAATGGCAAAGTGGATCCAAAAGTGGCGTTCGGCGGAAGCGTGGAACGCCTCCAGACTGGTTGCCTCGGAGGCAAGCTGGCCGCTTTGGACGATCAGGTCGAGGGTGAACGTCCAACTGCGCACGGTGGTGCCATCGGAGAGAGCCCGTGCCAACGACTCGCGCCGATCATTGATTGAGCGGTCTTCGGGTTTCTTAAACTCCTTGGAAAGAGTGGTGATGAGACTGCTCGCCGTGCCGCCGCCTGCCGCGTTGCCCGGTGGCCGGGAGACCAATTCCGACTTGGATAGAAGTGCGCCGCCGGTGCTCGAGGTGGAGCGGATCGAATTAACCAAAATTTTTGCCAGGCTTTCTGCTTCTGGGGCGGAGATGTAATTGCCGTCCTCGCGGGCGGTGCCGCTGAGCAAGGCGGCAATCACCTCGGGCCCGGCGGAATTGAGGTTGACGCGGCCGGCATCCACCGGAGCGGGCCGTTTGAGGCGTTCCCCGGCAGTGAGGTTTGCCTCGTCGGGATCCTCGTAGAGGCAAAACACATCCAACAAGCCTGCGTCCGGCGAGCTCGGATTGAGAAAATCAATGTTGCGCCACGGGGTGCCTCGAAATGCGTAGGCGAGTTCCGCAACCGAGCGGAACGGCCGGTTGAGAATAAGCGGTCGGCCGGACTCTGACTCGCTCTGGGTCAGTTTGCCGGTATCGCTGAGCGTGTGACGTTTGGCCATCGGGTTGCCGAGGAACATCTGGTTGTTATACTCATTGAGTGCCGCCATGCCGGGCCGCATCACGTTGTCCGGATCTTTGTAGGCAAAGGTGAAGGCTTCGCCCCAAGCCAGCGCGTTATTCTCCGCCACCCCGCCAGGGTTTAACGGATCATACCAGTTATAGGCACTGTGGGCATCATCATTCCATCCAATGTTGGGCGCTGGACCCGTCCACCCCGGCCGAACACCTTGGTTGCGCTGCTTTCCAAACGACAGCGACACGCCCTCCGGCCAATACATCTGCGGATGCAGCGATGTCCATTGGTTGGTCTTCACCCCGCTGGCCAGCACCGTGGCCAAGCCGCCAAAGCGGTCCGTACGAGGATCAATCAAGTAGGACGACCAACAGAAGCATTCGGTCTTCCAGTCCGGATCCTTGCACAAATAATGGTCACCCCAATTGCTCTTGTATGTGAACTCCGCCCGTTGATAGGGCCGCCAAGTGCCGTCGGGTCCCTGGTATTGCATCACCACCTCGATCGGATCGCCGCGAAAATATCCGACGCCCAGCCGACTCCAACTGCTGGTGGTGTAGGCCGGGTTATTTTCGATTTCGGCGGTGACCGCGTGACCGACGAGAAAGCCGCTCACCTGTGAGAACGAGGTGGGCAGCCCGCCCCAGCGCAGGTCGGAGGGGCGCACGTCGATGGGTTTGGCATTGCCGCTGATGGTGTAGCCGGCGATGGCGCCATGGGCAGCCGAGTGGACGGACTGGGGCTCGCGGAAGGCGGTGGAGTCCTTGGGCAGACCGAGTTCGATGTACTCGTCGCCGCGGAAGGTTTTTGGAAAAAGCTCGGGATTGGTGACCCGGTAGTTGGGCCCACCCCAGTACGTGTAATCGCCCGCACTGCCCCGGTCCGGTTGGCCCGGCTGAGCTCCTTTGCCGGGAACCGTCCAACCCGAAACCATGTAAAATACCGAGCCGCCACCCAAATCAACGTGTTGCGGATAGATCCGGAATCGGGTCGGACCATCGTAGTTTTTAACCGTTTGATGGGGCCGCCAGAGCATCGGTTGCAGGACCATTGAGGCTTCATAGGCTGGGGTTGGCGCCAACTTGCCATCGTCATAATAGACATAGACAGAGGGCAGGGCTTTGCCGCGGAAGGGGATTGCGGAGGTGCGACAAAGGTAAGGCACGTCCTCCTTGCCAAAGGCATAGTAAGGCCGCACCGGGCCAGGGAGCATGATGCACGTCGGGTTGCTGTCGGAGTCGTATTGGTCGATGATGGAGGCACCGAGTTCCATGATGTTGAGGTTGACCGAGGCGTCCACCCCGCCGAGTTGGTGCATCGAGAGCTGCTGGTCGATGGCGTCCCAGCCTTTGGCCGCGAATTGCCGACCTAGGCTGCCGGCCAGCACCGTGGCACGCAGGATTTCAAAAAAATCCGGTTCGCGGTCGGCGGGCACATCCTGGAGTGTGTAGAGGTCGCCATTGGCTCGGCAGTGCTCGTATTTCCAGTAAGTTCCCTGCCAAGTGAGGCCGAAGTAACGTTTCGCCTTTTCCGGATCGACCGGGCCTTTGGCACTGGTGGGGGTGACGACCCACTGCAAGCGCTCGAGCGGGAAGCGCCGCGGCAGGAGTTGGCGCTGGCGCTTGGGATCGAAGGCGCTGAGGTCCGGGTTGACGCGGGCATCGGCCCCATAGGCGTCGTTGCCTCCGGACGCGGCATTGTGCGCAATCTTCGGGCGGGCGGGGTCGGGCCGGTAACTCGGCGCGTTGAGGTCACGCGAAAAATGAGTGAAAAATCGCAGCGACTCCTGAGGCAGGCTCGCAGGCTGCTTTTTGGCAAAATCCAACAAATCCTGCCGACTCAGGAATACGTTGTCATTGGCGGCGAGGTGCCGCCAACCACCGCCTTCCGACAGCCGCAAGTAATCCTCGGTGGCCGCCGCGTTGCCCGCCGCCCAATCATGGCGCCAAGTGGACGGGCCCGCCCCGCCGCTGGCCTCCATGCCAGGTAGGCAGGCCAGATCCGCCATCACCTGGGAGCCCTTGTGGCCGACTCGCTCGGCACCGGGATGCGCGGCGGAATGGCCGGCGGCATTGATGTCGAGAAGGCCTGAAACATCGTAAAGGTTGTAGGCATAGCGGCCGATCACATACTTCGGATTGGCGACCCCGGCGGTTTCCTTGGTCCGCATGTCCGTTGCGTATGCCAGCGGGTTCTGGCCATCGCGGGTCATGTAAATCCACGTGGGGGCATTCGTATCGTTGAAGTTGGCACTCGGCGCGAGAAAGCGCGGCAGGTCCCACAGCGCCGCCGACAGCGGCTCGGTTCCGCTAGCGGTGGAAACCGCCGAGGCCCGCGACTTTGGCGCGCCTTTCCAGGTATGGAACGCTTTGTCCGGCTGGCTTTGCTTGATGAGAACTCCGCCAACCGGTGCCCCATCGCTCAACGCCGCAGTGACCCGCATGCCACCACGGTTCTTTGTCAGGTCGTACTGGCGGCTCGTCGTCCCGTCTGCCAGCTTGTGCACCAGCACTTCAGTCGAACCTTTTTCCATTTCATCACGCAAGTCGGCCATCACGCCGTGGAGCGCCGCTTGGGCCAGCAACTCGGTCTTGCGCGATTCACTTTCCAAATGATGGGTTTGACGGCTGAGGGTGACCAAGGTGAGCAGCGAGACGGCCAGCAACGTCAGCAAGCTAACCAAACTGACCACCACCACCAGAGACATGCCCGGTGGCTGTCGGCGGCGTTTACAAAAAATGAGTGGCGGGCAGATCATGGCAGCGGATTGACAGTGGGCAGGGCGCAAACACCCTGATAGACACGGACTTGTTGCAACACGCCGCGCGGCAGACGTGGCAACCTGCGGGTCAGGTTAGAGGCAATATCGCGCCATTGGGCCAGAGGGGCTGCATCGTCGCTGGCGTCTGGAAACTGTGCCGCAATCATCTCGAACTGGCCTTGGGTGAACTTGCGGCTACGTTCCGCATCGACAATGGCCACCGTGGCGATGACGGCCTGGATCTGTTGCTGGTCGGTCGGCGGCGCGGCCCGCAGCACCGATTTGCCAGCCTCCCGCACCACGAAGGAAAATTCCAAGCGGAGCACTCCCGCCGCTATCACTTGAAACGCGTTGGCGTC
>CAIQXC010000817.1 GCA_903875675.1 Akkermansiaceae bacterium | reverse complement strand
GCCAGCCGATGCGTTCGACCGGGGTGTGGATGCCCGCACTGTGGAGGTGTTCTATGACGGCGCTGCCGAAGCCGTTAGTCAGGACGTGGTCCTCGAAGGTACAGAGGACGCGGCACTTGGTGGCGTAGGTTTCGAGGATGGCGGTATCGAGAGGTTTGATGAAACGGGGGTTGATGAGGGCGACGGAGAGGCCCATGGCTTCGAGGAGGGTCTTGGTGCGTTCGGCCATTTCGAAAAGGGTGCCCAAGCCGATGAGGGCGACGTCGCTGCCATCGGCAACGAGTTCGGCCTTGCCGATTTCGAGGATTTGGGGGGTGGGCTTGAGCTGGGTGCCTCGGATTGGGCCGCGGGGGTAACGGATGGCAGAAGGCCCGGCATCGTAGGCGGCCATGGTGTGGAGCATGTCGGCGAGTTCATTTTCATCCTTGGGCTGCATGTGGACGAGTCCGGGGATGATGCGCAGGAAGCCGATGTCAAAGAGGCCATGGTGGGTCGGGCCGTCATCGCCGGAGAGTCCACCGCGGTCCATGCACAGGCGGACGGGCAGGTTTTGCAGGGCGATGTCATGGATGATCATGTCATAGGCACGCTGCATAAAGGTGGAATAGATGGCGACGAACGGCCTGAAGCCTTTGGCGGCGAGGCCAGCGGCAAAGAGTGCGGCGTGCTCCTCGGCGATGCCCACATCAAAGTAGCGCTCCGGCACTTCGGATTTGAAGATATCCAGCTTGGTGCCGCCGGGCATGGCGGCGGTGATGGCGACGATTTTCGGATCGGTTTTGGCGATATCGGTGAGGGTACGGCCGAAAATTTCTGAGCAAGTGGGGGTACTGGTGTGGCTGGTGGAGCCGTCTTCGAGTTTATAGGCACCGAGGCCGTGGAATTTTCCGGGATCGTCGAGGGCGGGTTGATAGCCGCGGCCTTTTTCGGTGATGATGTGGAGCACGACGGGCTCGTGGAGGGTTTTGAGGTGCTCGAACGTGCGAATGAGCAGGCGCAGGTCGTGGCCATCGATCGGGCCGTAATAGCGCAGGCCGAATTTCTCAAAAAGCACGTTAGGAAAGAGCAGGTTTTTAGCGCTTTCTTCGACTTTGTGGGCGAGGCTGCGGACGGCCTTGCCGGCGAGTTTTTCGACGAATTCGGCGGCCTTGCCGCGGACTGCGGCATAGGTTGAGTGGGTTTGGAGGGCGTTGAAATAGCGTGCGATAGCGCCGACGTTTTTGTCGATTGACCACTCGTTATCGTTGAGCACGACGATAAAGTTGCGGGTGGTTTCTGCGATATTATTGAGGGCTTCGAGGGTGGGGCCGCAGGTGAAGGCGGCATCCCCGGCGATGGCCACGACGTGGTTGGTGTCGCCGGCCAAGTCGCGGGCGGCGGCGATTCCGAGGGCGGCGGAGAGGGCGGTGCCGGCATGGCCTGCGCCGTAGGCGTCGTGTGGGGATTCGCTACGGAGCAGGAAGCCGTTGAGGCCTTGAAAGGTGCGGATGGTGTGGATAAGCGGGGCCCGACCGGTGAGCATTTTATGAACATACCCCTGATGGGCCACGTCGAACACCAAGCTGTCTGTCGGGGTGGAGAAGACGCGGTGAAGGGCGATAGTGAGTTCGACGACGCCAAGATTGGGCCCCAAGTGGCCGCCGGTTCTGGACAGCGAGGTGATGAGGGTGTTGCGGATCTCGGCAGCCAGTTTCACCAATTCCTCGTCGGCAAGTCGCTTGACGTCCGCTGGAGAATGGATGGCCGAAAGCAGGGGGCCGAGGGCGGGGGGGTCAGAACAGGCGGATGTCGTCATCTTCGTTGGGAGCCTCGGCCATGGCGAGCGAGGTGGCAGGGGCTTGGGAATCAAGCGGGCTATCGTTGTGTTGGCCAAGAGTGATGAGTTCGATGCGGCCGCGGGCCGTTTTGAGGATGGCTTCGCAGTGAGTGAGCAGGGCCGAGCCCTTCTCGTAGCTGGCTACCAACTCTTCGAGCGGTAATGACTCGTGCTCCATGGATTCGACAATCGCTTCCAGCCCGGCCAGAGCGTCTTCAAAGGACGTTGGGTTGGGGCTGGGGGCGAGGTTGTCTTTTTTACGTGGCATTGAGGTCATTCCAGTTTGTCGGTGGTTTTGATCGGTTTGGCGCTATAAAAGGTGACGTAGTAACTTAACAGCTTAACGGGGTATGGATAACGTTTGAAGACGGTTTCCAATTTTTTGTCCTTGTCATAGAGTGAGCTGGCCAAGCTGGCGGTGGCAATCATCGCCTGACCGTCGAGAACCAAAGAGGTGAAGTCCTTGTATTTGGCGGAAATTTCCAACATGTTGTTCATGCCGTAGGACGACGGGGTGATGAGGATGCCGGCTGCCGCAGTGTCCAGATCGGTGGCAGCGTTGTCGAGTTTTTCGAAGCCGGCGCGATCGGGTGGCAGCCAGACGCTGAGGCGATCGGCGTACCAAGCGACGGCCCACGGTTGGTCTGAGAAGATCACCTGATTTTCGGGAACGATTTTTTTCAGGCCGAGGTTCAGGGCTGGGGCATAGTAGGGTGGCCAGTGCGGGAGGCCGCCCTTGTCGCGGTTTTGGATACCGTTGCGGATTTCCTGGGGCAGTGAGAGGAGGAGAGGCAGCGAGCAGATGATCACGATCAGAATGTAGTGGGTGTTGCGCAATTGGGGGGTGGATGCGACAAACTCGAGGCGGCCCCAGAGGATTGAGAGGAAGGCCAGACCGTAGGCGGTCATAATGGGAGCGAAGACGAGGTGGAGTTGGTTTGGGTCCAAGCCTTTGGGGGTGACGCCGAAGAATGAGAGTCCGATGGCGGTGGTGCACCACATCAGCAGGATGGCCCAGCGGAAGGTAGCAATGGGCTTGCGTTTGAACGGGTGGAGCAAAGAGATGAAAAACAGCGGGGCGATGATGATCCCGGCGAGGAACGGGATAATGTCGGCGGTTTGGAGCAAAGCGACGCGAATAATCTTGGAGAACAGGCCGTTGATGTTGAGGTTGTCCTGCAGGTTGACGGTGCGCATGACTTCATCCTCGGAGCCAGCCAGGCCGTTGTAGAGGGTGAGGTAGGCGGTGCCGAAGGGTGTGCCGCTGATGCCGGAATTGCGCAGCATGACAAAGGAGGCTGGAACTAGCAGCATCAGCAAGATGGCGGCGGCGACGATACCGCGGGGCCGGAAGGCGATGGCTGCAAAGACGATGTAGCCTAGGGCGATCCACACGGTCATCCAGTGGGTGAGGGCCAGCAGGGTGAAAAACACACCTGCAATGAGAGCCGGGGCCATTGCGACGCGCCCCTCAGAGCTTGCTTCAATGGCCCTGTACACGAAGTAGATGGCACATGAGAAGAGCATGAGCATGAGCATCTGAGGCAAACCACTGAGCGCGTAGGTCCAGAAGGATTCACAGAAGAGCATCAGGATAGCGCAGACGGCGGCAATCTTGTTGTCGAACACCCGAGCGATAAGCAGGTAGTTCACCCCGATGGCCATCAGGAAAAACACCACGCTGATGGCGGCAATAACCCGGTCAAGGGGGAAAATGAGCTGTTTCTCGTTCATTTCCCATTGCGGGCCGTCTGTCGCGCCGACCACTTTGAGCACCGCTGCGGTGATCAGCGGGCTGAGGGGTGAGTGGTAGGTATCCTCAAATTTGGTGAACGGAACCGTGGATTTTTTGGATTTTTCGGCTTGGCTATAAGCGGCCGGTCGGATCATTTTTGTGGTAAAGCCGTTGCCGCGGGCGATTTCCCTGGCGATTTGGGCTTGATCCATGGCCTGAGGCGAGTTGATGCCCCGAAAGAGTGTGAACAGATTGCCCAAGGTGAGAGCGATCAAGACGAGGAAAAACAGGCTACGGCGAATGATTACGCCCTTATCGAAGGCTTGGGATTGGGCGTTCATGAGGGATGGGAGAACATTACAGGTGGAGGTCCTTTAATTTGCGTTGGAGTGTGCGGCGGCTGAATCCCAAAAGATCCGCCGCGTGGGTGCGGTTGCCATGGGCGGCGCTCAGGGCGCTACGGATCGCATCGGCTTCGAGCGCATGCAAGTTGAAAGCGGGCGGGTTTTCAAGGGCCATTTTACCGGATGGCGCGGATTGGGTGCCCCTCTCAGGCGTGGTAAGCAAAAATTGGGGCAGATGGCGGGTGTCGATGACGGCGTCGTTGCTCATGACCACGCCGTGTTCGATGACGGTGCGCAGCTCGCGCACATTGCCGGGCCAGTCGTAGGTGAGCAGCGCGTGGAGGGCGTTGTCGCTGAGCGGTTTGAGCGGGCGCTGGTTGTCGCTGGCGAATTCCTGGAGGAAACTATTGGCGAGCAACACGATGTCCTCGCGACGGCTGCGCAAAGGCGGCATCTGGATTTTAACCACGTTGAGGCGGAAGAACAGATCTTCGCGGAAGCTGCCGGCATCCACCAGGCCGCGAAGGCTCTTGTTGGTGGCGGCAATAACGCGCACATCGATTTTGATGGGGGTATTGGAGCCGACGCGCTCGAAACTCCTCTCGGAGAGGACGCGCAGGAGTTTGACTTGGGTGGCGGGGTCGATTTCGCCGATTTCGTCGAGGAAAATGCTGCCGCCGTCGGCTTGCTCGAAGCGGCCGATGCGGCGTTGGGCGGCACCGGTGAAGGCCCCTTTTTCATGACCGAAGAGTTCACTTTCGAGCAATTGGGGCGAGAGCGCGGCACAGTGGACAATGACCAGCTTGGCGGCCGGTCGGCCGGACAAGTGGTGCAGCGTGTGAGCCACTACTTCCTTGCCGGTACCCGATTCGCCCTCGATAAGAACGGTGGCACGAGTCGGGGCGACCTGCTGAATGAGTTCCGTCACCGCCTTCATGGCAGGGGATTTGCCGATGAGCCGATCGAGCTTGTGGGACTGCTGGACTTGGCGGGTGAGTTGGCGGTTTTCCGACTCCAAGCTGCGGCTGCGCAGGGCGCGTTTGAGCAACATCTCCACCTCGTCAAGGTTGAGTGGCTTGGTCACAAAGTGCCAAGCCCCGCGCCGCATGGCCTCCACAGCCGTGTCCACCGAGCCGTAGGCGGTCATCATGATAGCCACCGGAGGCTCGGCCAGGGCCAGCGCCGAAGCTAACAAATCCATGCCGGATTCCGCGCCGAGCCGCAGATCGGTGAGGAGCAGTTCGATGGGCTCGGACTTGAGGATTTTCAAGGCCTCAGTTGAGCCGACTGCGGTGTACACGTCGAATTGTTCTTCGAAGGCACTGCGCAGTCCTTCACGGGTGGCGCGTTCGTCATCGACGATAAGGAGGCTGGGGAGCATGGCGGGGGCGGAAGAGTTGTCAGTTGTCAGTTGTCAGTTGTCAGTTGTCAGTTGTCAGTTGTCAGTTGTCAGTTGTCAGTTGTCAGTTGTCAGTTGTC
>CAIQXC010000816.1 GCA_903875675.1 Akkermansiaceae bacterium | reverse complement strand
GGATTACAGCGACTTACTCAGGAGGACTGACCCCATCGTTCTGTGGCGCTTTTGAGGTCGAACACTGAGTTCTAGGGCTATCTGCCCCTGTCGCCGCTGTATGTCTGCCATTTTCGCACAGAACTCCACCAACCGGCGTTAACCACCGCCAATTGCACCACCGCTACCCCCAAGCCAAGCAGGACTTGTGGCAACCAGGACGTCGGTAAATCTCCAGTCTCAATGAGCCAAATCAGGAAAGCCGCCAGCATCCCGTGAAGTGTGGCAGTGGTGATCCACACCATCTTCCCCCTTGCCATGCCTTGTCTGAAAAATACGCTGAGGTAAGCCAGACCCATCCCACCATCCAGCACGGCACAAATCCATGGCGTAATCACAGCCAATACCGCCGGCGTGCTGGATGCCGCCTGCACCAGACTTGGCAATTTGCCGGGTGCCACGCTGCTCCACACTAGCAGCAGCGCTGCTAACAGGTGGATCACACCGGTCAGGACACTCCACGTTCTAACGAATTTCACTTTGAAATGGATTGCCCTTTCATTCTCGGCATTGTGTTCTCTTCTCATGGTTTTGGTTTTTTGAGTGCGCCGTTCGACCGCAGTGACTCCAAGATTGCCTGCGTGCTGGCTTTTCGGGACGGCACATAGACGAGAATTGGGCGGGTGACAAGTGAAAAATCCTTGCATTTGAGGTGTTTAATGATTGGACACCTATCTATGTGAAGGACATTCGTTGCCCAAACACTGGAGAATTCATCTCCCGGGCTTCGCATCAGCGGCCCGCATGGCCATGATGTGTTTGCTGCGGACCACATCGGTGCCCGGTTGGCTATAGAAGAGGACCACTTCCCGCTGGTTCTCGTCGAGTTGCCATCTGGTGGAGCGAATCAAGCGGACCTCATCATGGATCGAGGCGTGGATACTGACATCTTGTGATTTGCCGTTTGCACCGGGTACATTGGCTTGCTCGCCAGACTTGAGAAGTTTCTTCTGATCCGCAATGTTCACTGCCAGCCTGACCTTGCTGCAATTCACCAGAAAGTACGACCCGTAGGGGAAATCGTGCTCGGCAATGGGGATGATCCGATAGCCATTTGAATCACTGTTAGGCACGAAGACCAATAGATAACTACTGGCGTCGCCGGGGAGTCCGATGCTGGCCACGGGTGGTGAATCCGGGGTGGCGGTTGCCAGGAAATTCAGGGTGCGGGGGCCAGTCACCTCGATGGGCTGTGATACGGTGAACACGTTGAGGGGGATATCCAGCCACTTGAATGTCTTGGCGGCGGGCTTGCCACCGGACGCCAGATGGAGGGTGTTCAAGTCCCCCACAATATCTGTGGCGCAAACCGTGATGCTGATCTTTTTGTTGGCCTCTTGGGCGGTCAATCCAGCTGGCATAAGCAAGACGAGCGACAAACCCATGAGCACGGGAAGCGGGAAGAATTTCAGAAATGACATGATCAGATTTCGGAGGATTGCAACCAACGGAATGACAGCACATTGAGCCGCCGTCCATAGGTTTTGTTGATCTTGCTGGTGAGGCTTGCGAACGGCGTGTCTGTGCTGTCTTTGGGATCCAGATAGTCTAACATTCGAAACACGGTGGCCTCGCACCAAGCCCTCGCGGTTACATTGCCGCTGCTGTCGCGAGCCTCACCATAACTTCGGATTCGGAATGTGTCATCCCGCACGCAGAGAATATTGCCGATGCGCTTGAGCAGGTCCGCTTGCGTCACATAACCCGGGATGCCCGTCCAGCGGGAACCCGCCCCCGCGGCAGGAAAATTGAGCTTCCAAGAAGAAATCTGGGCCTGCGTGATCATGTCTCCACCCCCCTTGTAGCGGCCGTTGATAGAATCGTCACTGGCCGCTGGAGAATTGCCATTGAATTCATCCCAATCGATGGCCGCCTGCAAGGCACCGCAGAGACCGGTTTGCCCGTTATCAAGGCGGCGGTTGATAAAATCCGCCATGTCAAGGAAGGGGCCTCTCAGTTTTACCTGCCTGACACATTCACGGGCGAGCCGGTCGATTTGCTCCTTGGTCAGCAAGCGCACGCCACCCCAGCTTGCCGGGTCGCCGGCACTGGATCCTTCCTTTGGATAGTTAGGAAGGGAAAATCGTGACAGGACGACTTTGTCAGCGGGGGCACCTGTCGTTTTGATGGTGCCTGATTCTGGATCGACATAACGAATTTCACTGTCGCGAAGCCCTGCCAGAATGGTCTTCCATGCGTCTATAGCTGTTGAATTCACATTGAAGGCCCCCTGCACGATGATATGTTTGGCCATGGATTTGTGGGCAGTGGAGGTGGGACTGGTGCCGGCAAACAGAGTTGCCAGCGTCTGGCTGGCGGTCTGGCCGCCGCTAGGATTGGGAAGATAATGGCTGCCGGGAAGCGGGGCCGTGCCATCAAGGAATTTTCGGGTGATATCCTTGGCGTTTTGCTGTGAGCCAAATGGCAGGCCATGTTGCGAAGTGATGCCAGAACAAAACCAACGATCCCAGAGGGCGTCATTGTTTAGAAACACGTGATCATAACAATCCCGGATCAACTGCATCTGGATGTGCCCGCCTCGGCCCTGCGCGTCGGCCACGTCAGCGTATATCGCGTTGCCGGCAATCAGCGGACTGGCGAATGAGGAACCCATGCCGAGTGCATCGTTAGTAGATATCTGCCACAAATGTCTGCCCGTGGCAAAATCCCTGCTATCTCCAGGGTTGAGCCGGAAATGCATGAAACCGGCCAGCGAAACCGGCGCAACCAATGGAATCTCCGCCATCGGTGCCATGGTTTGCCCCGGATACTGCGAACCCCCTGCCGAAATCGCGCTGGCGATGTAGGACCGATTCGTCTTGGCGTCAAAATCCGGATTCAGTTGGTTTCCCGAGCCTACCTCAATGTGCAGGTCATATTGCGCCAACCCCTTCATGCGCGGTGTCGCTTCTCCGTACATGGCACGGTTGTTCCATGGCTTGGCATGGATGAAGTTCTTGCTGCGGGCATCGAATGCCGCATAGTCACCACCCGGATTGCGCAGGTCCTGGCCCGATTTGAGGACCAGTTGGAAATTGCCGAAGACCAGGCGGTTGGTGTCGGTGCTGAATGCCAGCCGCTTGCCGGGAGCATCTTCAAGGATTTGGATCGGCTTGCCATCTAACACCGGGTTGAGGGCTATCTCGTTGTATCGCTGATCCTCCCCGGTCTCGGCATTGCGCACCGTCCAGTAATTCTGATAGTCGCCGCCATGATCGTTCCTCTTGTCATTCATCCGCATCGCCAATTCAACCCGCGTGCCCGCCGGCAAATTCACCAATCCCGGCAAGGCCACGTCAAAGCCACCGTTGGCGGTCGGTGCCTGATACCCCGGGTAAAGCTCAACAAACCGATAGTCTGCCGCCGAGACGGCACTGGCAAGGGCTGAGAAAATCCGGGTTTCCCCGGGCTTCAGGACGATCGGCACGGAATGATACGAATCGCCGGGTCCCATCATCGGATAGATATTGAAGAGCTCGGCTCCGCCGTCCGCCCTGGCCAACGGCTGCCAGCCATTGGCAGTGGCGTTGATATATGCATTGAACTCTAACGCGCCGGGCGTGATCTGGATCCACAGCCGCGGCGAGGAAAGCGTCACATTGTACGGGTTCCACAAGACCACCACCGGGTCGTAGCCCATCTTAAAGTCGAAGTTCGCCGGGTTCGTGGCGTTGGCGGTGCGCCGCAAACTCAGGACCAGCATGGCCCGTGCCACAATCGGGGTTCTTCCCCATCCATAGTAGTCCAGGTTTGCACGGTGCCAGTTGAAATTAATGTTAGGTGAAAGTCCGTTCCACCACAGTCCTTTGTGAAAGGGGACGGGGGCGCAGTCTTCCGGGGCTTCCTCACCAAATCCGCCGGTGCCCGCCGCCAATTGATAGTATTGGTGAAGCTTGTACCAGGATGGAAAATTGAGGTCCTGCGGATAGAACGGGGCACTCAGATGCCCTTCATTCGAACGGATCGGAACAATCGTGCCGTTGCCGTTGGCGCGGTTGAATGTGCCATAGGCGTCCGGCAGGGTCGGCTGTTCCAACAGAAGGTTCAAATCATTCTTCAGCATCCCGTCCCGCACATTGACCGGCAGTCCAACGCTGAAAGCGGTTAGGTCATGATAGTGTTTTGCGAGGGCATGGCGGAACGCGTCATTCTTTCCGGCAACTCCCAGCGAAGGCAGGCTGATGGACTTTGCGAGGGCTTGTCTATCGGCGGCAGGATATTTTCCCAATCCGTCTAACCAGTCAACACCGGCCGCCGGTTGGTCTGCCAGGCGCTGCGCCACAGCGGCCGTCGTGCCGGCGGGGGCGTTGGTGGCCGTGTAATGATTTGCGAGAGCTCGCTGGTTGTCACCGCTCACCCACCAAGCATAGCCGCTGGTTGACAGGCCGGTTACCGGGACGAGCGGCACCGAGACGGGGTCAGAGGTGCTGGCATTTTCACCCAGGGTTCCGCTGCCGACGATAACGACGTGTTTTGTGCCACTGGCCGCAGCCATTGGCGCATGGATCG
>CAIQXC010000815.1 GCA_903875675.1 Akkermansiaceae bacterium | reverse complement strand
GTTAGCGTGAAACGCCACTGGTCAGCGCCCCAACTGTTCCATCGCTCGGCAAGCAGGATTGGCTTGTCAGTCAGATTGGTGAGAACAAAATCCAATACTATTGCCGCCGTGGCGCCGGCTATCGCTTTAGCATTCCTAAGTTCAGCGCTAAGGGTTGGGGATTTGGGCTCCTCGCAGTGGCTGAAGCCAGCCATAAGAAGTGGGACGGTGCTGATCAAGAGTGCTTTCATGCCTTGCAGAACGTTCAATGTGCATCCGCGGGCGCGGTTGGACCATCCGATGGAACGCGAGTGGAGGGCTTATGCCCGTCGGATGGCACGGCTTCGATCTCTTCGAGGTTGATTGTGGGTGTTGTTACTGTCCCGGTCCAATTGGTCTCAATCGTTCTGTCGCCCATCTTCGTCCGGTGTACCAGCGGCGCGGAGAACGTGCCTTTGAGCTTGATTGGATATACCCATGCGCTACGCATTGGCTCAGTCTGGAAAGGTGGGCCATTACCCCAACTCATAGGCAGTAATTGGATGACATCAGTAGATGAAGAGAACCCGAAGCATGTCGCGTCTCCAAAATTGCTACCTCGCACACGCAAGTGGCACTTGAACGTCAGTGCCTTCTCGACAGGAACCACAAAAGTCGTCAAGAAGTTACGCCACCAATTCATCTGAGGGTTGCTGAGTTCAAACACATTGGCTTTTGCGTCTGTAAGAGTGAACGACCACTGATAAGCTCCCCAGCTATTCCACCGCTCAGCAAGGACTAACGGTTTGAGCGCCTTGTTCGTCATGATGAAATCTACCTCAATGTGAGCCGAGTCCTCGCCGACGATTCGACAATTCTTCAATTCGACGACCAAATCGGACTCCTTCGCCTGGGTCTCGGGAGACGATGGGGAAGCGCCACTTGCAGTCGTAGCAGCGCCGGAGAAGAGGGCAAGGAGCAGAAGCTTCATATTTCTTGAACGTTAGATGTGCGCCCACCGGAGCGGCTGAATTGATGTTGAAACGAAATTGAGGTGCTCATGCCGGTTGGTGCGCCACGACTTGTTCTGCTTCTTCATTTGGATCCCGATGTAGTGAAAACAAGCGTATCTAGCGCGATATCGCGTGCCCCAGTCTTAGACAGTGTTCCTCCGACTTGGAAATTTAATCGCAGGATGGCACCTTTAATCACTGATCTTGGCAGTAGAATCCTGATCTTATCTCCTCCGTTCAATATGTTTCCAGATTGCAGCGGGATGCTTAAATTATCACCTTCGATTGTCGCTGAAGTCAGTTTTTCGAATTGAAAATCTGGAGGATACGATATCCAGGCTGGCATCTGTGGCAAATCGATGGAAATGGCGATTGCTTCTCCTTTGATCTCCGCTGAAACAATAATCGAATAATCACCTTCCTTGCGATTAGTGTCGCGCGGAATGTTGTCGAGGCGAAGGCGGTAGCCATTGAAGTCAGCCATATGTTCCTGCCCGCTATTCTCTATTGGTCCGGAATCCAACTGTAGGAACGAGCTAGGCTGTAGGAAGTCCGGGGGCACCGTGAATTCGATCTTCTTCTGACCGTTGACCTTGACAATATCCATCTTTCGGTCTTCACTGGGTTTTGAGGGCCAGATTATCCGTGCTCCTTCCAGCACTGCGGCGGCTGCCGGATCAAGCGTGATGACATAATGGTCTTTGTCTTGGGCGTCCGTGCGCGACACGTGGTAGCCATAACGGGACGGGACATCGGCTGTTGAAATATCCATGGCTTGCCACCACGGTCTCGCGTTACACATGGAGAGGGTAACAAAATGGAAGACGAGAATCAGCAGGCAGTTGGCGATTAGTTTCATGATCCTATGGATGACACGGCTTAGATCGATTCTTT
The DNA here is from genome assembly GCA_903875675.1 of Akkermansiaceae bacterium. GTDB lineage: Bacteria > Verrucomicrobiota > Verrucomicrobiia > Verrucomicrobiales > Akkermansiaceae > Luteolibacter. Next base: position 5,795 of record CAIQXC010000815.1, on the reverse strand, counting down.
AGCAGAAGATTGTTGTTGAACGAACGGTCGGATTTGGGGGGTGTTACACGACGCGTCGTTGAGCATGGGGCAAATCCGACCCCGAAGGGCACTTCTCCTCGCATCTCGTCCATCAGGGCCTTTGGTGTGGCCGATGATAGCCCGACAGGTTCAGAGTCGATCCTTTCGGGGTGACTGTGCGATTGTTTTGGTAGCGCGTCAAAGCATTCCGGGGCAGAAATCCGGACCGCCGCGAGCGTTCGCCGGGGACGGCGCCGTTGACACCGCTCCCCGGTCACCATGAAAGCACTCAAATACCTCAGCTTCGTCGGCAAGGTCGCCGGTCTTGTCTCCGCCCTCAACGTCATCCCGTTCGTCGATCCAGCCATCGGCGTGATCGTGTTCGCCGCCGCCTCGATCCTCAAGGACGCGGTGAACCGGATCGGCGACCTGCTGGACGACGGCCAGCCGAACCAAAGTTTCAAGGGCTGAAGACCATCAAACGATAACGCCCCTGGATGGCTCGCGCTGTCCGGGGGCGTTCTTGTTTGTTGGATCAACCTCGCGTCACTGGATCGACCTGATAGTGGTTGAAAACCGCGATAAATCTCTATCGCCGTAAAGTTGCAGCTTGGCTGGAAATCCCGGATTTTCATCCCAAATCAGTCGGTTTCAAACGTGAAAACCTCGCAGCCTGAAAATTTTCCAACAATTTGCTTGGCATGACCGGACAGCTTTGTAAGCTAATTTCGAGAAAGCATTTTGCCAACCTAACAACATTAGCCATGAAACAATTACTGTTTCTGATTGTTCTAACTGGAGTGGTTATTTTCCCGCTCCTTCGTGGTGAGGACACACTGCCCGCCCCGGTGACTTCATCCGACACCGCCACACCGGAACACGTCGGACCGGCCGACGCCGGGGGATTCGTCCCACCAGCACCAAGGCAACCCATGCCCGCAGTGCCGGATTCCGAGGTCATCCAGCGTTTCAGCATGGCCCAGGGTGGCCGCATCGTCACGATGGAGGAACTTGTGCCACTTGAAGAGCCTCCCATGGTCGACCGAGCGGTCGTTCCAACTCTCACCCCTGAGGAAATCGCTGCTCGTCGCGCTGAGTGGCTTGAGGAGCGTCGCGCCCATCCTGTCGTGATGCTGTGTCTGTCTGGCACGGTCTATGACCACAAGGCGACCCTGCTCGAATGGAGAAGTGGCGGCGAGGAATACCAGGCGTGGAGTAATTTCGACTTCAATGTCATGCGAAACATGGGGTCTGTGAAGGTTGGCAGCACGACATACTACCTTCTCATGTTGCTTAGGGATGAATCCACCGCGCCGCGCAGGACCAAGTCCGGACTTGTCATCACACCCAAGGTGCCCATAATACCACCGCTGCCCAAGGAACCTGGTTTTGTGCTCGTGAAGGGCAACCCGGACAACGAGGATGCGATGGGCGGCATCAGACAACTGCATGAGCTGTACACGACAGACCGCGAACAACTTGTTGCAGCATATGAACGGCGGTTGCGCTACCAAGCGGCCGCCAAGGCATGGGAGAAAGAGAATCCACCGCAACCGGAGAATGTGACGATTCGCTGGTGGCGCGGCAAACGCAACCCGGAAGCGAATGCAGGGGCCCAACCTGCGATCAAGTCGGAAGGAGGACAACCATGAGACTTTTACCTCTAGTCCTTGCCTGCCTGTGTGGTCCCGCGCTCGCCCTGCAACCTGGCGTGCCCGACCCTCAACCCACCTTCGAGGAACATGGAATTGATACCGAGACCGGTCTCCCGATATATCGATTCGACTGGACCGGCACGGAAGGTTGGACCTACTTCCCCCAATGGTCTGACGATCTCGTCCATTGGCACTATATTGGGGCGCTTGATTTTGGAGTTGCCCACGATCCGATTGACAGCAACACGGATGCGTCCAAGCATTTTCTCCGCTTGCGGTTTACTAACATCCCGATGACAGATCCCTATCTAGCCGACTTCGACGGTGACGGGATTTCCAATTACGACGAACTGACAGTATATTACACCGACCCGTTTGATCCTGACACCGATCACGATGGCATCCCAGACGGTGCGGAAATCCTGGCAGGAAAGAACCCGCTTAACCCCGCTGACGGCAATCCGCTGTTTGCCGTCGATTCGGACGGGGACGGCCTTTCCGACGCCGCCGAGGCCCTGCTCGGAACCAGTCCGCTGCTGGCGGATTCCGACGGTGACGGCTATCCAGACGGCGTTGACGAGTTTCCGCTCGATCCCTCCCGTCACTCGCTGGCTGTGCCGGATCCCAGCGATACAACGCCCCCCACAGTGACCCTCGACTCGCCTACCAACGCGATTGAGGTGTCAGGCCCGTGAGCCTGCCCACCATCCTGTTCTCGCCCTAACATTCTTCACCACTTTCGCCATGTCCCGCAAATCCGCAGCCCTTCTCCTGTCATCGGTCTTGTTGTTTCTCGTGTTGCCAACTCCTTGCGCCGGGGTCGAATATTACCACGTCGCTGACAAACCTAGGCTGCCATCGTTCCTTGGAAAAGACCCTTGCCAATGCACTGCCTGCGACGCCATTTCGTGGAGCGTGGACCCGGTGAGCATGAATTTCCGCACAGGGCTCACGGTGATGGGCTGGTCGCCGCCCTGCGGTCCCGCAGTATCGATGGACCTTCAGTTCAACAGCCAGGACCCCGGTGGCGGCGAGGTTCCGTGCGGTGCCAAGTGGTCGTTTTCCTATACCTCATCGATCACAGTGACTACCGGGGTTGATGCCAAAGTGAGGGACGGGGACGGTCGCATCGAAAGATTCACGCCGCCGTCGGGGGGCTTTCCAAAAACCTATCTGTCACCTCCCGGCGACTTCCGCATCCTTGTAGAAACCGCGTCAGGAATCTTCACGCTGACACAGACGGACGGGACCGTATATCATTACGGCACACCTGCCGCAATGTCGTCCCCGCCCCCGGACCCGCTGCTGCTGGACATCACGGACATCCACGGTAACGCCCTGACCATCACCCACAATTCATCCGGCGAGATAGCTACCGTCACCCACTCCGTGCTAACAGGTGTACAGTCGTGGGATTTCACCTGGACGGATGTTACCTTGGAAAGCGGCACCTGCCGTAGAATCACGCAAATAGCCGATCCGTTCGGGCGCTTCGCATCGTTCACCTATGACCCCGACGGGAACCTGCAGACCGCCATCGACATGGGAGGCAGACACTACGGCTTCGAGTATGTGACAAAGCCAATGGAATCGGTGGCCGTCGTCTCCGGAAGCGGCTCCCCGACTGTCGGCCCGGAATTGTTCATCTCCTCCATTACCACACCGAAAGGCACGACCACCGTGCAGACCGAACCAGCCGACGGCACCGCGAGCGCGTTCGATACCATCTGGCCCGCGGCGAATGCCGCAATGGGGCGCAACCACCGCATCACCATCACCGACCCCGAAAATAACTCGGAAGAATACTTCTACTCAGCCTATGCCCGGCAGACATGGCATCGTGACGCAACACAACTCGCGGCGGCCGTGGCCGATTCAGGGAATCCAAAGGGCTGGTCCGGTCCCTTCACCTCGTATTCCGAGACCCTGGTCGGTCAGCTCGGCCAGACGACTGCCGCAAACCTGTGCTTGACCGGCGACCCGCTTCGATTGTTTTCCGTAGGCGACCACGATGCCGCCACCGGAAAGGCGACTGCCGTTACCGACGCGGCCGGCCAGACAACGTGGCGGATCTATTACCAATCCCCGGATGATGCGGCAGGGAAACTCCAATGCCTGCGCCTGCCGAAATCCAACAACGTGGCGGCCACGGATTATGAAATGCGCTACACGTACACCAACGGCGGCAAGGATCTATTGTCGGTGAAGCGCAACCTGGGTGGAGTGGAGAAAACCCTCGCCGCCTATACCTACTACACGGACCGAAGGCCGCACACGGTCACGGATGCCACCGGGCGGGTTCTAACATTCTCTTGGAAAACCAACGGACTGCCAGATTCCGTCAGCGACTCTGTGACCGGGGACGCCGTCTCCTTCACCTATGATGCCAACTGGAATCCGTCGGCGGTGAAGATCAATGATGAGACCGTCCTGAACACCGCATATGACACCCAGGGCAGGCTCCTTTCGGTCCTGAACGCGGCGGGACTGCTATCAAGTTACCAGTACGACCCGCTCGACCGGATCTACCGCGAGTTCACCGGCGACGTGGACGAGATGAACGGTTCATTCACCTACCGGGTGTGGCAGTGTTGTTATGTCTCGGAGACCACCTCTGGCAAGAGAACCGGCGGCGCGGACACCGTGCTCGAACGCACTCTGTTTCGGCACGATGGCCGCGGTCTCATGACGCGATCGACCGATACAGCCGGTCATGTCACCCAGTTCGGCCACGACGCCGCCGGACGAATGAATTCCCTGATCGACGCAAACGGGCACACAACGTCGTGGTTTTACGACGACTTCGGGCGTTTCGTGACCAAGACCTATCCGAACGAAACATTCGAAAGCGTTACATGGGACCCAGCGAAGCCCACACAGCCGCACCATGTCACCAACCGCGTGGGCCAGTCAGCGTGGCTCGGGTTCAACGAGCATGGCCTCCCCACCCGGACATGGGGGCCTAACGAGGACCCGGAGGCCGCCCAGGATTTCAACATCACGAGGACATGGGACACCTGGGACCGCCTCGAAACGACCAAGGACACGGTTTACGCCGCAGGTGTTCATCACCTTGATTATGACTTGACCGGCCGCCTTACCGAACTCAACGGGCCGTTGGACGACGACACCATCACATGGACCTATGACGATGCCAACCGTAAGGTCACCCGCGTATCTCCAGGCAGTGTCACCGTCGAGACCACCCGTGACGCATACGGCCGCCTTGATTCACTCGTCGATCCGCTCGGCAGCTACGCCATGGGCTATGCCGGAGTGTCCAACATGCTCACCTCCGTCACCCATTCCGGCGGATTTGATACGGTCCTTGAATACTTCGGCGATGACCTCGGCAATGCGCTCAAGAACATCCTCTCGAAGAATGGCACGCAGGAAATCGCACGCCATGACTATACCTATGATTCGATTGGACGCATTCATACATGGAAACGCAGCGCGCCACTCGCCAACCCCGGCACCACCAACGAATACGAGTGGACGATGACCCATGATTTTGCCAGCCAAATCACCGGCGTCGTTGAAAAAGCGCTGTCCGGTGCCCTTCGCAGCGGTTGGACATATGGCTATGACGCATCCGGTAACCGCTACTCCGCCACGCACAGTGGCGCGGAGGGAAGCACCGCCAGTGCAACGACCGCCACCCATAATGACATGAACCAAATCACCGCTATCGGCGGCGGCGGACTCACGCGGGTAGCCGGAACCCTGAGCAAACCGGGCAGTGTCAGCGTTGGTCTAGCGGGTCAGGGTGAGCACCCGGCCCGCATGTTGGCCGGCAACCGTTTTGAGGCCGAAGTCAGCCTGCCCTCTGGCACCAGCACGCTCGTCGTTGAAGCCGCCGATGAATCGGGCAATCGCTCAAGTTACCGCTACTCCGTGGCCACCGACCCTCAGGACGCTCGCGATTTCACCCACGACGACGTCGGCAACCTGACGGACGACGGCATTAGAACATACGATTGGGATTCCCTCAACCGTCTCAAGAAAGTCACCTGGACTGATGGAGTGACCACGGAGTTCAAATACAACGCCCTCGGACAGCGCGCCGAGCGCATCGAAACCGATGCCGAGTCCCTCACCACTCACCATTACTATCTATACGACGGCATATCTCTCATG
>CAIQXC010000814.1 GCA_903875675.1 Akkermansiaceae bacterium | reverse complement strand
GATGTAACAGGGGATGTTGCGCGTGGCATCGTCAACACTGGCGCGTTAACCGGCATACAGTCGGCGGCCTGCGGCCTCATTCCAGCGCATGGTTCCGGGGACGCAGGCGCTTTCGTGGCGCAGGCGCGGGCGGCCCCCGCGAGCGGGTCCAACGAGAGCCTTGGCCTTGCGGCAGGCGTCCACCACGGCGGTTGGAATAGTGGTGGCTGGCATGTGATCCTCCACCAGGTGGCGGAGGTGGGGTTTTGACTCGCAAAAACGCACCCAGGCGAGCAAGATCGAACCCTCCTTTTTATTGCGGTTGGTCGGCAAATAGAACGATTGGATTTCCCGCAGATCGGTGGGTGAGAGATCAGCAACTGGCGGGCGGCCAAGGCGCTTGGTGGAGCATCCGAAATAGGTTTGCATTTTCATGAGATTCTGTTTTAGGTTGGGATTTGCGAGGGTGTCGGCCCCTCATCTTTGGCGTTCAGCGAAGAAGGGATCGGACCTTCCCCGCCGTTCGGGTTCACATTCCTTCGGGGCGTTCGCCTGACTGGAAAGCATACGCTTGACGGCCTCACCGATGACAATCGACATAACGTCTCCGGATTGCGTGATGATCGGACCATCAACCGGCGTAATCTCGACCAGGTTCTTTCCGAACGGCAGCTTGCGCACGACCCAGCTTTTGATTCGGTCATCAAGGGTCTCGAATAGCCGGATCGCGCAATGAAGATATGAAGAATGGCCGTAACATACACGCGAGACTGCAAGAGTGAATTTCGGATGGTAATCCGTATGCGTCGTTCCTTCAGCGAGCTTGAACTGCTTAACGAACTGGCGGTTCCACTCCTTGAAGAATGTCGGCCACTCGCTTTTCTTTGTCTTGAGATTGAGCTGGTCAACGATATCGCCGTACATTTTGCGAGATCTCGGCGAGTCGATCGGAGTCCCGAAGAACTCCAGTTCCTCTCCATCGGCAAGGACAACGACGAAGTCCATCGACTTCTCTCCAAGCAACTCAGACAACTCGTAGTCGAGGACACTGCATTTCAGGGTGGTTTCAAGTTCCATTTGATTCGGTGGTTTGGGGAGGCTAGAAGAAGGCTAATAAGAGGTTGGAGGCGACGGCTAGGGGTCAGCGAGTTTGCGGAGGTGGTAAGGGCCGCGCCTCACCACTGGCACTAGGCGTTAGCCTTATTGCCGGTCCTCCGGTTTGGGGCATGGCAGGCCGGCGAAGGCGAACACGGCCTCCTCGCTGGTCATGGGGATGATTTTTCCGGTGCCTTTTGCGAGATCCTCAAAGCCGGCGGAGTAGGGGTGCCACTTGTAGCCGAGCTGGCGCGCGGCAGTGGCCAGCCGCTGGTTGCTGGCGGCGGGGCCGGTGCGGCAAACCAGGTAGTTGTGCCAGGCATCCTCGGTGGTGGCGAAGAAATCCACGGGGATGCCGCTGGGGACGTGGACGCCGAGCTTGTTTTTGTCGCCCCAGGCCGTGCCGCCGGTTTTCGACAAGCGCTTGGCGAGGTGACCGATGTCGAGCAGGCCATCGAGCAACTCGTCGGCGAGGTTGACGCGGGTGGTGCTCAGCAAATCGATCTGGCGCTCGGCGTAGCGCGGGATATAGAGGATTTCGATGTCGCCCACCGTGGACTTGCACCGGCGGATCGATCCGGCGATGATGACCCGTTCGCATAGCGGCGCGAGCAGGTGGCAGAGGTTTCGCGCGACCTCCGCGGAGGTGGCGAGGGGATAGCGCGGTTTGTCGATCGCGGTGGAGTGCATGACGGGGAAAAGTTGAAAGGCTGAAAAGCAGCGGCTAGCGCAATTCCTTGGGCAGTTTGGCCACCAGCGCCTTCCAGCTTTCGCGGATGGCTTTTCGGGCGGTTTTGTCGAGATCGGGCCAGGCGGAAAAGGTGTTGGCGAGGGTGACCAGGCACTTGGGCATGAGGCCGCAGGGCTGGCCGGTGGTGCCGTCGATGTCGAGATAGACCGGATCTCGGCGGTCTTTGCCCTTGGTGGCGGTGGCGCCGGCGGCACCGCGGATGGCCTGGGCGAGGGTCAGCTCGCCGGTAAGAACTTTTTGCAGCATGGCGTCGGCGGCGGGGTCGCCAGCCTCAGCGGAGGTGGTGAGGCGGTCGAGGCGGGCGATGTCGGTCTCGGGGGCCTGGAAGCCGAGCGAGAGGCGGCGCAGGCTCATGCCCTCGCTGGCCTGGAGCAGGACGGTTTCCAGCGCCAGCCATGCCTGGCTGCCGGGCGGCGGCATGTACACCTCGGCGATGTCGTCCTCGTCATGGGCGCGGCACAGCGTCGCGCTCGCGGCGTTCATCCAGCGGTAAGCGGTGCCGGAACTAACGGCCCTGCCTTCGATGGCGGCGAGGGCGGCGGTGAAGCCGCCGGGGGCGTCGCTCTCTCCGGTGGCGCGGTGCAGCGCGATGAGGCGCAGGCCGACGCGCAGCGCGCCGTAACAGGAGCGTCTCAGGTGGCCGGTGACCTCATCGACCAAGCCGAGGAGTTCGCCGATGGGATCGCCGTAGGCGCTTTTGATGGAGGCTGCGGACTTGGAGGCTGCGGTTTTCATGGATGAAGATTGGGGACGGAGAATGAAGAGGGGGAAAGGTTGGGCTCCGGCGTATGAATGCGGAGCGGGGGCGAGCCGCCGCCGGAGCCAGGCCGGAATCATTTGGCGGCGGGGACCTTGTAGGCGATGAGGTCGAGGTGGGGGGCGAGCGCGCGCTCGCACACGATGCGGAAGGCAACCACATCGGCATCGGGGAAATCACAGGCACAGGCGGCCTCGAAAAACCGGATCAGCAGGCCCGGCGGCATGGCCGCGATGTCGGCCTCGGCGCGGCGCAACAGGGTGGCGCGGAATTTCTTCTCGGTGTCGGCGGGGACTTTGATTTCAAGCGTGGCGGCGACAGTACGGACCAGTAATGACTGGCCCTTGAGTTCTTCATTTTTGGTGGAGACTGGTTTGGCGGACATGGGAGTTATGGGTGAAATCTGAAAAGATGAAATGAATAGAAGATTCAGAGAGCAAAGCGCGCGAAGGCGATAATGGAACCGAGCATGGCGGCGGCGGACAGCACGGTGATGATGGCGAAATGGTGATGGCGGCGGCGGCGGTTTCGGTGCGCGGGAAAGCGCGTGAGATGCAGGTTGAGGCGGCGTTTTGTTTCGTTGCTGATGGTGGGGCTCATGATGTGTTTGGGGTAAAAGCTGAAAATCTGAAATGCTGAAAATCTGAAATGAAGCGGACTAGGCGACGGCCTTCTGGGCCAGTTCCAGCCGTTCACGGATGCGTCCGATGACCGGCAGGTAGATGTCCAGGTCGGCGGCGAGGGTGACCACCGAGTGCATCACCGAGCCGTGGTCGCGCTCGCAGTGCAGGGCGATGCGCTCGAAGCTCCAGCCGTCCTGGGTGCGCAGCCACCAATGCAGGATCTTGCGCGGTGCCACGGTATGCTTGTGGCGGTTGCGCTCGACCAGGATGAAGGGGCCTTCGAGATTGGTTTCGTGGGCGATGGCTTCGGCCACTGCCAGCGCGCGGCGCGCGTCGGTGAGTTGGAAGCCGTTGGTTTCTCCAAGGGCCTTGTCGATGCTGGCGATGGCGGAGAGCTTGCGCAGTTTTCGGTCTAACAACTCGGCGATGAGGTGGGAGGTGGGGATGGTGGTCAGTGGCATGGGGGTGTTAGGTTGGAATCTGAAATCAGAAGGGGAGTTGGCCGGCGTCGAGGATGGCGGTAAGGTGGTCGCGGCCGGCCTCGGTGATGGTCAGAGGGCCGTCAAACAAGGCCATGCCGGATTCAATCAGGCCGACTGCATGGGACAGCATGTCGGCGGCTGAGCACCCGAGATGCTTGGCCAGAGCTGGAATCCAGGCGGGCGCCTCGTTGACGAGAATGAGGGCTTGCAGGGCAATGAGGTTTTCGATGTTGCAGTCGCGGGCGTGACTGATGAGGTTATAGAGTTCGCGCGGTTTAATTGTCAGGTCCATGGTGGTGTCGGTTAGGTAGAGTTAGCAGGAAGAGACGTCCGGCCCACAATCCACCAGGCGGCCGATGGTGGCGGCTATGTCGGCGGCGGAGTGGATGCCGCGGGCGATAGGCGGCTTGATGTCGGCTAGGGTTGGCTTGGGCTTGATGCCTAGCAGGCGGGCGATTTCCGCCGGATCGGTGACCCCTTCGCCGCGGCGTTGTTGCGCCAGCGGCTGCGGTTTACTCATGTTGCGGTGGATCGGAGCGCGCTTGTTTTCTGGCAGCGTCTCCCACATGCGGTCGGAAATGAAGCGGTGAAGGCCCGGGGCGAAGAGGTTGTCACTGGCAAACCATTGATCGCTTTTGTTCCAGGCTTTGAGCGCGATAATAGCCTCGGCAATGGTGGGGCGGGCGGCCTTGGGCAACGCCTCCCATGCCTTGCGGCAGCGGTGCTTGCTACTGCGCTGGCGGCTCATCGG
>CAIQXC010000813.1 GCA_903875675.1 Akkermansiaceae bacterium | reverse complement strand
GTGGTCACAGTCCATGAGTTGCCGAATTGGCCGACGCTCATCAACGTGAACTATTCGGGCGGCGGCAATGGCAACTTGAATGGTATCTTCTCGTTCGATTCGCTCGCCCGTGGCAGCGCGGCGAGTGTGGCCCCGGTGAATTACGCCGGGAGCACATGGACGGATGCCGTCGGCAATTCTCGCGCCAGCGGCAGCAATTTGCCGGACTCAAAGGGCAACTCCACCCCTGTCGGCTTCTCGACAAACTGCAACAATGGCCCCTGGGGCGACTGGAATGCGCTCGGCGGTGCCCGCATCTCACATGCAGCAGTTGCCGACTACTCGAGTTATCAACCCGTCCTCACACTCAATGGTTTGGAATCCAGTCACCAATACGACATCTACATCGCCAGCACTCACAACAACCAGAACAAACCGGCCGATTGGTTGGTTGGTGGCACGCTCCAACATCTGGAAAATGACACAGGCGAAAGCACCCATTGGGTGGCTGGGAAAAATTTTGTGCACTTCAGCAATCTCATCCCCCTAGCCGACGGCACCATCGTCGTTAAAGCCAAAGGTAATGGAGAATACGACGGAATTGACTTAAATGCATTCCAAATCCAGGACATGGGTGTGCGGGGTCTAAACGCTGAAGCGCTTTTCTATGACTTCAGCTTTGGCAGCAGCACCGGAGTGGGCGTGACCAACCTCAGCGGAACCGATATCTCCATGAACATGTACATCGGTAGCGATTCGAGTGCCCTCATGCCGACGTTCACGACGTCCGCAGGTGCCACCGTCACGCTGAATGACGCCCCACTGGTATCCGGCGACCCGGTGAATTTCAGCGGTGGCCCGTTGCATTTCATTGTGAAATCCGAAGACTCCAGCATCACCACGAACTACACCGTGACGGTTAATCTAGTTCCGCAGAGTGGACATATTCATCTGAACATCACCCCGGGAGCCGATGCAGGGTTGTATGGCCCCGCCCCGTTCAGCGGCCAGGGCAAGACATGGAATAGCATACCCGGTGCAAAATCGGCCAACCACCTGCTCGACGAAGATGGCATCCAGACGAGCGTAGGCTTCGACTTCAATAACTTTGAAGGCACCGGCTGGTGGGGCAATCCCACGCTGACCCTGCTTCATGGCGGGGTTTACTGGTGGAACCAGAATGATCGTGGCGAAGGCCAAGGCGTGTGCTCCGGCGAAATCAACGGGCTTCCACCTGGCAAAGAATACAACCTCTACATCGCGAGCTTGTGGGCCGATAATTTCAGCCACGGCACGTTCACGGTCAACGGAACTTCGCAGGACCTCGATGGCGACGGTGCCAGCCAGACGACATGGGTTGAGGGTACCAATTATGTGCAATTCCTCAACGTGCCGGTTGACGCCAATGGCAAGATTGTCATCAAGGCCACCGGCACACCGAAGAATGGCGGCAATCAGCCACTCATGATCAGCGGCGTGCAATTGCTAGACACAGGGATCAAGAGCACTCAATGCGACATGCTGGCCTTTGGCCCCGGTGCCACCATCACTGGAACCGATATCTCCTGGCTCGCACCTTATGGGTCGGACTTGACTGCCCTCGCCGCGACATTCACTTCATCCGGTCTGGCCACGGTCACCGTTGGTGGCGTTCCTGTGGTTTCCGGTACCCCGGCCAACTTCAGCGGCCCGGTCCATTACATCGTTACCGCCGATGATGGTGTTAGCTTCAAGGACTACACCGTGACGGTCTCGATTGCGGCCTCGCCCATCGGCTCGGTCGCCGTTTGGTACGACGCAGCTGCCGGCGTCATCCAGGACGGCAACGGCGTGCTGACGTGGGGTGATTTGTCAGGCAACGGACATACCGCCACCCGCGCCAGCGGCACGGTGACCTTCGTGCCAGGCGACGTCAACTCCCTGCCGGCAGTGCATCTGCGGGGCGGCAACACATATCTGAGTTGTGCACAGCCCTTTGCTTCGATTGTGAAGGAACAATACCTCGTGGTGCGTTCACCACATGCCAATTGGAATGGCACCGGTTGTTTCCTAGGCCGCGTCGGAGGATTCCTTGATGTCCGTGGGTCCTCCTATGATATGTATGGCGACGGCAGCTCAACCGGATTCTGGCAGGATCACTTCCCGGTTGCGGTTTCCAAGAATGGAACACCCGTCTCCAATGCTGCGGGTCCCGGGGGAAATCCTCCAAGGTTTATGCTTGGAACAATCACCGACTACATGATCCTCAAGATTGTTGTCGATAATGATGGAGTTGCCAATTTTGCAAACTTCCCCTACTACCAGATCGGGAAAGAAGAAACCTTGGGCACGATGGACTTTGACGTTGCCGAGATCATGGGCTTCAGCAGTCAATTGAGCAGCGCCGACGAGGCTACGGTGACCAATTACCTGACTAACAAGTACTTCAGTGTCGGCGGCTACGCCAGCTGGGCGACCACCAACGTCGGCGGTCAAACGGCCGACCAGGATTACAACAACGATGGTATAGCCAATGGCGTCGCCTACTTCATGGGTGCAACCGGCCGCGTCACCAATCCAAGTGTGGTTGGCGGACAAGTTGCCTGGCCTCACAGTGCCAGCGCCACGGGTGTCACTTACAAGGTGCTCAGTTCGGTCAACCTCGCGGATTGGACGGATGATACCGCTGCAGCAGTGGATGCTGGCGGCTTCCTAACGTACACACTGGTGCCGGGCAGTCCGACGCGCTTCGTGCGTCTGGAAGTGCAGGTCCCCTGAACCGGCGGGTTTTGCCCGGACACATATCTAACTCCCAACCCCGGGGCCGCCGATTCAAAACCGGCGGCCCCGCTTGGTATTCGATAGTTGCTGAGTTTCCGCTTGTGGCTGATGGGGCGGCAGCCTACCCTTTGGCGTTGGTGGCAGCGGGCTGCTCGGGAAGGCTGAAACGCCCGCAATCCCTCGCAGCTGCAGAGAGCCGCCACGTCGGGCACCCACCTGACGTCTATCAACAAGCTTCACAATTAACATAATGATCCCAAGAATCCCCGTTTGTCTGACAATGATCGCCGTCCTCAGCGGAGCCGCCGCAGCCGACGTCCGCCTGCCCAATGTGTTCAGCGATCACATGGTGCTGCAGCGCGACAAGCCGGTCAAGGTGTGGGGGTGGGCCGCAGCAGGCGAGCAAGTCAGCGTTCAATTGGCCGGAAAATCCGCCACTGCCACCGCCACCGCC
>CAIQXC010000812.1 GCA_903875675.1 Akkermansiaceae bacterium | reverse complement strand
ACGATTCGCATTGGCATGGCCGGCGAAGACAAGGACCCACCGCCTGCCGCCGACCACCCATGGCAGGCGCTGTTCGACGGCAAGACGCTCAACGGCTGGAAAGTCGCCGGCTTTCGTCAGGAGGGGAGAATCACGGTCGCCAACGGCGAACTCCAGATCAGCCCCGGCAGACCGGCCGCCGGAATCGTCAGGGACGGCGAACCGCCTGCCCGCATGAACTACGAGATCGAACTGGAGGCACAGCGCACCGAGGGCAGCGATCTCTTCTGTGGGCTCACCTTCCCCGTGAACAAGGACCCCTGCACGCTAATCTGCGGTGGCTGGGGCGGTGCCGTCGTCGGGATGTCCAACATCGACGGCCTGGACGCCTCAAAGAACCAGACCGCCACCAATATGGAGTTCAAGGCGAAGACCTGGTATAAGATCCGCCTCCGGGTCACCAAGACCCGCATCAGTGCTTGGATCGACGACAAACAGGTCATCAATCTGGAACTCGCCGAACACAGGATTTCCATCCGCATGGAAGTGCAACCGTGCGTGCCGCTCGGCATATCCACCTGGAAAACCGGTGCCGCTCTGCGCAACATCCGGCTCCGCAAGCTCGACCAACCGGCTGCGGATGATTCATGGCAGCGGGTCCGTTTTCCCGAAGTGGACAAGCTGCTTGCGAATCCCGGACAGGGTTGGATGGCGGACCCTCGATTCCCCTCTACGGTTGTTTATCATCGCTACGACTGGGCGGAGGTAGAACCGGCGGAAGGCCAATACAACTGGCAAATGATTGACGACGCGATCACCGAGGCCAAGTCCCATGGAGCCGCAATCGCCATGCGGGTGATGACGGCGAACGCACATTCCGCAGGGTATTACTGTTCTCCCAAATGGCTCTTTGACCTTGGCTGCAAGGGATTCGATTACACCGTTGACGGCAACGATCCGACCAGTGGCGGCCGGCTTATTCCGCGCATCGAACCGGATTACTCCGACCCGGTTTACCTGGCAAAACACGGCGCGTTCATCGCCGCTTTGGGCAAGCGTTACGATGGCCACCCAAACGTAGAGTTCCTCGACATCGGCTCCTACGGAATCTGGGGCGAATGGCACACGACACATCCCGCCTCCCTTGCCGTGCGAAAGCGTATAGTTGACATGTATTTGAACGCCTTCCGCAAGACACCCCTGGTGTTCATGTCCGATGATGAGGAGGGACTGAACTACGCGCTCGCACACGGCACGGGGATCCGGCGCGACGGTGTCGGCTCGCCCTGGCACGAGCAAAATTGGTTAGGTTCCAAGAAATACGCCGACGTAACCGGCATGGCCGATGCCTGGACAAAAGCGCCGGTGGTCTTTGAATGGTTTGGCGACTATGATTACATGAAATCACGGGGCTGGCCATTGGAAGCGGCGGTGAACTTCATGCTCAACAACCATGTCAGCATGATCAACGCCAACATCGGCCGCGTGCCGCCCGAAGCCATGCCTCAACTCGAAAAGCTCGCCCGGTTGGCCGGCTACCGGTTTGTGTTGCGCGAAATCACCCACAGCAAATCCGTGTCGCATCCCGGCACGCTCAACATGAAAATGAAATGGGCCAACGTCGGGGTCGCCAAATTGTATCATCCCTTCAATCTGCAAGTATCCCTGCTCAACTCCGCCGGTGAATCGGTCACCACCACGACCGTCGCCGGTGCCGACCCGCGCGACTGGTTGCCTGGTGAACGAGACATATCGGCGTCGGTGCAGATCCCATCCGCCTTGCCTCCGGGCGAATACACACTGGCTATCGCGATCACCGACCCCGCCAACCAACGGCGACCCATCCGCCTCGCGATGGAAGCCCCCGAACAAGACGGCTGGTATCAGGTGAGCCGCTTCGTCGTTGAATAATCCGCCGTGTTGATTTGGTCGTCATGGGCAAATGGACTATGCACCCGGCAGCCGGGAAACGACTGGCAATGACAACATTACACTTGTCCCCCCACTGATATAGGTCAGGACAGCCATCCCCCAACATCTGGCGGATTCGGCTTTCGCCGAACCCGCCAGCCGACATCCTCTATCTTCTTCCCCCGCCCGGCCCGATAGGGCGCGTCTTCCGATCCGCGCCGCTTAGCGCTCTGTCGCATCGCTACCCCGGCATAACGAATTGCTAGACAGCGGGGTGGTTTTGAGGGCGAACGCTGAGCTCTGAATAAACTAAAACTGGATATTCTATTCTTGACATGGAGCAGTACTCCCCTAACTGTAGCGGCGTGGTTTGCAACCCCCGATTTTTCCAGATTCAACCAACCAGAAATTATTGTCATGCAATCGATGCTTCGGACGCTATTCATCGCCGTGCTGATCCACGGCTCCGTTAATCCGGCCCTTGCGGTGCCAGGAGAGGTTGAACCGGGCTTCAATCCACTGGTGAACGGTGAGGTGGCAAGCGCCACCCTACAGCCGGATGGCAGGATACTGATCGGGGGCGCGTTCACCACGGTGGGCGGAGTGACGCGCAACCGCATCGCGCGACTCAATGCGGATGGCACGCTGGACACCGGGTTCAACCCGAACGCGAATGCGGATGTCCGCGGCTTGATGGTGCAGGCGAATGGCAAAATCCTCATCAGCGGCCAGTTCACTGCGGTGGGCGGCGTCACTCACAACCGCATCGCACGCTTGAATACGGACGGCACTCTGGATACCGGCTTCAATCCGAATGTGAGCGACTGGATTCACAGCATCGCGGAACAGGCGGATGGCAAAATCGTCATCGGCGGAGAGTTCTGGACGGTCAACGGCGTGACGCACAAGTACCTCGCGCGGCTCAATGCGGACGGCACCCTGGATAACAGTTTTAATCCGACCATCAGCGACTGGGTTCGCAACACCCAGTTGCAGGCAGATGGCAAAATCGTCATCGGCGGCGAGTTCTGGACGGTCAACGGGGTGGCGCGCTACTACAGCGCACGCTTGAACCCGAATGGCACGCTGGACACCGGCTTCAATCCCAATGCGAACAATTCGGTGCGCAGCACGGCGATCCAGGCGGATGGCAAAATCCTCATTGGTGGCGACTTCACTACCGTGGGCGGAGTGGTGCGCAACCGCATCGCGTGCTTGAATGGTGACGGCACGCTGGACACCGGCTTTGATCCCAATGCGGGCGGCTCGGTGCGCAGCATGGTGCAGCAAGTCAATGGCAAGCTCGTCATCGGAGGCAATTTCACCACCATGGGCGGAGTGACGCGCAACCGCATCGCCCGGCTGAATGCGGACGGCAGCTTGGACACCAGTTTTAATCCCAATGCGAGCGACTGGATTCGCAGCGTGGCGTTGCAGGCGGACGGCAAAATCGTCATCGGCGGCTTCTTCTTCAATGTGGGCGGCTTCTCGCACAACTACGTCGCACGCTTGGACAATGACGCCGCCACCCAAACTCTGGGCGTCTGAGACCCATCGCCATCAGCGGCGCGAACCCTGCCGACTTCACCGTCACCGCCCCGCCGACCTCGCCGGTCGCCGCCGGTGGCAACACCAGTTTCCAAGTGTCCTTCGCCCCATCTGCCGTGGACGCCCGCTGGGCGCATATCGGCATTCCGACGAATGACTTCGATGGATATTACTTCCAGTTCGAGGTCAAGGGGATCGGCACTCCCAACGATGCAGCCTTGTCGAACCTCAGCCTGAGCAGCGGCACTCTGCTGAGCCCCGCCTTCTCCGCCGGAACAACCGCCTATACTGCGGCGGTGCCTTTCCATCAAGTCAACATCACTGTGGTTCCAACGACAGCGCAGGGAGGTGCCACCCTTACCGTCAATAGCAGCGCCGTTACCTCTGGCAGCGCCAGCGCAATCCTCCCTCTCAACGTTGGCACCAATACACTCAGCGTGCAGGTCACCGCCCTGGACGGCATCACGAAGCTCACCTACACCGTCGTGGTCGCCCGTGCCGCGCCCTCCCCCGGGGATGTCGATCCAGACTTCAATCTGCATCCAAACTTCAGCGCGGACGGGTCCACCTACATCTCGGATTCCAATTTGTTCAGCATGTCGTTGCAGCCGGATGGAAAAATCCTCTGCGCGGGGGACTATGGGTATGGTGGCGGTGGCGGGCATAGCCTGGACCGGCGGAATGGGGACGGCACGCTGGACGCAGGTTTCACTGCGAGCGTGGGAGGCTCGGGGGACGGGGTTTATGTCACTGCGGTGCTTCCTAACGGAAACAGCCTGATCGGCGGAAGTTTCGCCTCGGTAAACGGTGAGGCTCCATATTATGCCTTGGCACGGCTCAATGCTGCGGGCGAGCCGGACCCCGGCTTCAATCCCGTGATCTACGCCCCCCCCATCATGGGCCTGTTCCCTATCGGCGGCTTAACCAGCGTCGTGGTGCAGAGGGACGGGAAAATTCTCATCGGAGGTTTTTTCGTTCAAGTCAACGGAGTGGCTCATCCGTTCATCGCACGCTTGAATGCGGACGGCACGCTTGACGACACCTTCACACCCACTCTGGACTATACGGTCTATAGCATTGAGTTGCAGACGGATGGCAAGATCGTCGTCGCAGGGGGATTTACCACGGTCAATGGTGTGAGTTGCTTGGGTCTCACCCGGCTGAATGCGGACGGCACGCGCGATGCCGGTTTCAACCCGCTACTGGACAACACGGTTGAAACATCGGCGGTGCAGGCGGATGGGAAAATCCTCATCGCGGGGGGCTTCTCCACGGTCAATGGTGTGCTCCGCCAGGGGCTAGTCAGACTCAACGCGGACGGCACGTTGGACACCGGTTTCAATCCCGGTGCCGTCGCCTTAGACTCGGTGGCAGAGATCGCACTTCAGGCCGATGGCGAAATCCTCATCGCGGGACGATTCGCTGCCGTAGGAGGAGTGTCGCGCAATGGCCTGGCCCGGCTCCATGTCAATGGCACGCTGGATGCCCCCTTCAATCCCAATCCTAGCTCCTGGAACGACTACCCGGTGGACATTCGTGAACTTGTCCTGCAAGCGGATGGCAGGATTCTGATGGGAGGAATCTTCAGCGCCGTCGGCGGCGTGCCGCGACTGAACGCAGCGCGACTGGAGAACTCCCCGGCCACCCAATCGCTGAGCGTGGTCGGTGCCAGCCGGATCGAATGGCTGCGCGGAGGCAGCTCGCCCGAAACCCATCAAGTCAGCTTTGAGGTTTCCATCGACGGTGGCACCAATTACGTCCCGCTGGGTAGCGCCACGCGCATCGTCGGCGGTTGGGAGTGTGCCGCAGCGAACCTGCCTGCCAGCGGTCAAATTCGCGCCCGCGCCCGCACCCGGAGCGGTGGTCTGCTGGAAAGCGTCGTGCCATTCACGGGTCTATCAGTCCCGGCAATCGCCGTCTCTGGCAATACCGTAACTATCAGTTCCGGCGACGCCACGCCGGATTTGACGGACCACACGGATTTCGGCAGCCGTCTCCTCGACTCCGGCACGTTGACGCGAACCTTCACCATTCACAACAGCGGCACCGCCGATCTCATCCTCGGGCCGATCACCCTCGACGGTCCGGCGCTCGGGGATTTCAGCATCCTCTCCGCGCCAACCTCACCTATCGCCGCGGGTGGCAGCACCAGCTTCCAGGTCTCCTTCGCTCCTTCAGCCTCGGGCCTGCGCTCCGCCACGCTGAGCTGGGCAACCAATGATTTCTATCAAAGCGCCTTCAGCTTCTCCATTCAGGGCACCGGCGTCTCCAGCACGGGCGATGACGACGCTGATGGCGTGCCCAATCTGCTCGAATTCGCCTTCGGCACCAACGCTTCGGCCCCTAACAGCGGTACCGGCGCGCTCCAGTATGCAGGCACTTTCGACGCCGGTGGCACCGTCACGGCGACCGGCCAGCCCATCACATGTGTCGAGAACGGATCCGATTTCCGGGTTCTCTTCGTGCGCCGCACCGACTATCTCGCCGCCGGGCTGACTTATACGCCGCAATTCAGCGGCGATCTCACCACCTGGCAAGACAGCGCCACCGCGCCCGCCGTCCTGGCCGATGACGGGACGTACCAAGTCGTCGCGGTGCCTTATCCCGCTGGACCAATCGCCGACAAGCCGGCCCGCTTTGCCAGAATCGGAGTGAGCAGCACGCCTTGAGTTGCTAGATCATTGCGGAGTTGGTGGAGTGACAGCAGCGGCGGAAGCGCTCGTGCTGAATTAGCCGCGCGGCAACCACCCTCGCGCGGATGAACGCGGAGGCCTCGCCGATGTTGGTGTTGGACGAGAGTTCGCGCAAATCCACCAGCGGCACCTCCACGTGGAGATCAATCCGGTCACGAAATTTGCAGTTTTCATGTCGGCGGCCAGCTTTACTCCTATAAGGGTCTGTCCGAAAAACGAGAATTCTAGGGGTGAAGTTTCCAGCCATGATCACGGGGAATTGCGGCCGGAAAAGGTAATCCGCCAAGTAGAAACCCCGGCTGGCTATTTTGCCATTTTTGCAGCAAAAATCCCTGACCCGCAACCCACTGAAATCCGCACAATATGACCCGTCCCACCTACTTGCTTGGAGACATCCACGGCGACTATACTGCTCTGCTGGAGATCCTCGACGAGCAAAATATCCGTGACGCGGTGGTGATCCACGTCGGCGATGGCCACGAAGGGTTTCCTGAATGCGGTCCATCCGTCCTTGAAACGCTCAATGAGGAATTCGCCTCGCGTGGCATCGAATATCTGTCGATCCGCGGCAACCACTGCAATCCGACATTCTTTGAAGGGAATCACCTGCTGTCGAACCTGAAGCTGCTGCCCGACTATACCCGGCTGGAATTGAATGGCGAGACATGGCTTTTCGTCGGCGGCGCGGTGAGCGTGAACCGGCTCGACAAGATTCAATGCGGAGAATGGTGGTCACGGGAGGGCTTCCGGCTTGACCCGTCAAAGGCGGACCCCGCCGACGTGCTGGTCACCCACTCAGGCCCCGGTTGGATCGGCCCTGGCTTTAGCTCCCCACTCGTCAAAACGTATGCCCAGGCCGAGGACGAGTTCGGAACCAGTTCACTGGTGGCAGACCTGAAAGAAGAGCGCCGTCAACACGACCGGCTATTCCGCTTGGTGAAACCCCGAACCTGGTATCTTGGGCATTTCCACCAAAAAGCGGAAAAACAAAACACCGGATGCCGTGTCCGGATTCTCGACTGCGGCGAATTAGTTAGGCACTCGCCACCCTGACAAGCTCCAAATGCTCTCCACGGCAGCGACACCTGCTGTACCACCTGTCTGCGGAGCCCGATAGGCCGGGTCACCTGACTTGCGACTTGCAGTAATCTATTTGATCGAACGATAGAAGGTTGCACGCATGTTTAAGGGCGAGTGCAGGCTCTTGGTCCACACAGTAGGCGAGTTGACTTCTGTTCAACCTGCATTCCGCAATCAGTGCTACAGCGGGGTATTTGTGTACAATGGCATCAATATCGGAATGATGACGGATCGAATTGATGCAGTTGCTGCGTTGGTCGGTTGATAGAATGGAGATTGCATGCTGTAACGCCGCAGCCGGCTCCCGCCACACACAATCGGCGAACTGGCGTTCGGTGAGCCGGTTCGCGGCATATCTGAGGATGGCGACGGGAACCTCTCGCACGCAGTGATTGATCAATTCTTCGGTCAGCTTCGCTGCTGCATACTGTACGGCAGCGGCCGGCTCCGCGTGTGTGCATGCGTCAATTTGCACAGGGGCCATGCCCTCCGCGACAAACCGCAGTGCTTCACCCGGCATTGCCCAGTTCACCGCGTCGAACTGCTCGGCGGTTAGCCATAGCCGTGCGTGCCGTAGTGCCTCGGATGAGGGAGTGTGCGGCATTTCGCGGTGTGCAACATACTGCCAGGCGCGAACGGGTTCGGCTTGTATCCATGCATCGAGTTGCTCCGCAGTGGCTGTGGGCGGCTGGGGGCGGGAGACGGCCAAGCAGCCGACGAACCGTTCGGGCGAGAGTCTTGCTGTCGCAAATTTGATGGCCTCGGCTGGGGCCGCTCTGGCGCAGTCGTCGATCCGACAGTCGGTAAGTAGCTCTGTTGCGTAGCGTAGAGCCGCCGCCGGCACGGCCTGCGCGCAGGCGGCCAGTTGCTCCGTGGTCAATCTTGCAAGGCCGAATTTGAGTGATGCCTGTGGTTGTTTGGCGATGCACTTTGCAAACTCCGCGTCGTTGAGGGCTTCTGGGGTCCGAAGGGCGACCGCCGGCGATTTGGGTGCCACTGCGGCTCGAGTGGGGTTCGCGAGCAACATTGGCTCCCCTTCAACGTCCAGGATCGTAACCGACTGCTTGTTTGCTGCCTTTGCTGTCTTTGCGGCAAGGGCTGCCGTTTCGGCTTTGGAGGGGCAGTAAATTTCAAATGTCTGGTAATCACGCTGGGCTCGGTTTTTGCGACTGCTAGCCGATGGGACAAACCGCCAGCCAAGCGGAGCTAACATTTTGATGGCCTCGCGCATTCTATGATGATGCTGGTGCAGCAGGTTTGCCTTTTCCGGCGTTTCTGGCCAGATCGGCGCACGCAGAGTTTCGCGCGATAGGGTTTTATGCTTCCCGGGGTCGGCTACAGCGCACAGATATTGATGTATCAGGCGGGCTGCTTCATGCTTGATCGCCCGCACCTCGAACATTTCAATGCGGGCATGACTCCCTGATAGTTTGATTGATTTCCCAAGAACCGACGCTGTTAGCATCGGATTGAGAGCTACCGCGAAGCAGGCGCTGCCAATTGCGTTCGCGGCGGCGGTCGCTGTTATCACCGGATTCAGAGCAGCCTCGGCCACTCTGGTGCTTGTGCCGCAGTGACTGAGGAGCCGGAAACTGCGTCGTTTTCCGCCTACCTCATGGACTATTGAGGTGCTGCCAAGTCTGGCAATGCATTCCCTGATTTCTTGTACGACGATGTGGAATTCCCAAGGTCGATCTCTTTGTTTAACTGATAGAGTGTTCCCGAGACGACCATGATTGGGGCCGGTTCTCCTTTGAGATCAATTGCGTTCCGCAGAAATATCTGATCCAGGGTTTTGGGCGCCTCCTGCAGCATCGTCACTTCACCATTCAAAGAGGCGGCCATTGCCACAAGGCTCTGCAAAATACGCAGCTCGTCCGCGCCGAGCGGTTCTTCGCCTGTGAGTTCCATCCAAGCCTTGCCGTAGGTTTCCCTAATGTCCAATTTCTTGTGTTTGCGGTCGCCACGCCGGAGCGCCCGGAACAAGCCGAGAATCGTGCAGTGCGAGGGATCGTGCTTCGCATGCGTGTAGCGGTAGGCAACAGGTCGTGATTTACCCTCCACAGTAACCGCCGCTGCTTCCAGCGCAGCAGACGGAGGATTGGATTTTGCTTTGCGCATCGTCGCGGGCGACTTTCCTACCGATGATCCCCGCAGGTGCATTCGGGTTCTCCCACACCCCACGTGTTCTGGTGATTGTCGGTGCCATTATTTCGAATGATTATAAAACCGCCGTTTCAGTCAGGCGCGTTCACTAATTTCCTCCCGATGCTCTTCCCTGTATCGTCGGCGGGCTTGTTCATTTCTGCCTTCGCGGTCCCCTCTCATGGTCCGCCCTGTATTTCCGAAGGTAGGCCAAACGGCACGCATTGCACTGATTGCGACCCGTGTGAAATTCCGTGACAGCCTTCGTCCTGCCGCAACTGATGCACGCCTTTTTCGGGTTTCTCACCGCCTTTGAAACGACAATGCTCCCGGAATCGTGTTCGTTGGCGTCCTGTTTCAGCATTTCAGCTTTAACACTGGCCATTTTTCTTTCCCGGTATTCGCGGCGGTATTCGAGCACCTTCTCGGGATTCGCCTTCTTCCACCGGCGGAGGTATTCCGGGTGGGCCTCCCGCCAGGCGCGGTGTTGTTCCGCCGCTTCCTTGGGGTGGGCCTGGCGCCACAGGCGGGATCGCTCGACGCGCTTCTCGCGCTTTTCGGGACAGGTCTCCCAGGATCGCTTGCCGCCCACCGCACGGCATGCCTTGCATGGGTTGTGGCCCGTAGAAAACCCGTCTGGTGCCTTCACCTTGCCGCAGACAGTGCATTTTTTCTTACCAATCTTCATCACTCGCTGATTTGGAGGTAGCAGTTAGCCCCGCTCTGTGGAAGGACAATTCGGTGTCATCATTCTGGCGTGCGCGCGGTTCACGATGTCACATCGAGAATGCGCCCCGGCCTTTACGACGGGTCTTGGAAATTCCGTTGGTATTTTGCCACCCGCCCGCTCTTCTCGACGGTCAGGCTAGCACCCGAGAGACTCCCGACGGCCTCGCCCTTGGGTGGCCTCGGTGGATTGATAGAATGCGATTGCTGCCTGAAACTTTTCTGCAACTTTTTCGACTCAGAATGCCTGAAACTGACCAAATTCGGCCTAAATTCACTGAAATCGATTCCACCCAGATTTTTCCGTACATGCTTGTAATCAACGGATTACGAGAAATCCAAGGTGGGCCCGCAGGGATTTGAACCCTGGACCAAGGGATTATGAGTCCCCTGCTCTAACCGCTGAGCTACAGGCCCGTTGGTGGAAGACCGAACTTAGCATGTGTCCGGCGGTTCGCCAGCCGGAATGGAGGAACGGGACGCGGACGGGGCGGCTCAACATT
>CAIQXC010000811.1 GCA_903875675.1 Akkermansiaceae bacterium | reverse complement strand
TAGCCGAAAAGCATGGCTTCCAACTCGTTCCTATTCAATAACTTACAATGAGTTACTCAGGAGGACTGACCCCATCGGGCGATGGAACCAGTCCTCGCATTTCACGGAATTGAGCTTGCTCGACCTCGTGGCGCTTTTGAGATCGAACACTGAGTTCTGGTGCTAGAGGTGGCTTGCCTTGCGGTGCTTGGCGCGGGCGGTTATGGGTTTTTTTGTAACTCCAACCCCGTGCCAGATGGGTGCGATTTTTTGAGAATCCTTAGGCTTGCGCTTCACCACGCCTTCACCTCGATCCAGGTGCTTGCGTGGCCCCCGGTGGCGGTATCGGAGGCGTTGATCACGTGACGGCCCTCACGGATGAGCATGCGGGGACCGGCGGCGCTGGTTTTGAACGGGAGTGAGGGGCAGGACCACTGCACCTCGCCAGAGGCCTCGGCCCTCAGTGGGATCCACTGGCTGTCGGGCGGAAGATCGGCGTCGAGATAATAGATGCTGCCGGCAGCGGGCTGGAGGATGCGCAACTCCGCGGCGGAACTTGCTAGCGTAACCAAAGAGCCCAGACTGTTTTCGGGACTCGCAAACCAAGGACCGTATTCGGCCGACAAACGCACCCGGCCAGCGGCGTCATAATCGTCCGGGCGGGCTGCTTCGGGTGGGAGCAAGCATTTCTCGTCAATTCCCCCGCGTCGGTCGGCAGTAGCCAAGCGACCCGTCAGAGGATCGATCTTGAAGGTGGCGACTTGCTGGGGTTGTGCGAACCACGATGTGCCAAAGCGCGTGTGGAGGTGTTCGATGAGATCGTGCATCACTGGGGCGGCTCCGGTCACTCCAGTGATGTCGCGCATGGGGGTGCCGTCGGGATTTCCCACCCACACCGCAACTGTGAACTCAGGCGTGTAGCCCACCGTCCAGTTATCCCGGTAATCCGAACTGGTACCCGTCTTGCAAGCCACCGGAAAATCGAAACTCAACCATGAGCCAAGCCCAAAAGCCGCAGCGCGGGCCGCATTGTCCGCGAGCATGTCCGCCAGTAGATAGGCGGCACCGGCATCGAACACGCGACGTGCCGGATCACAGGCATTTTGTCCGTTAGGCACGACGGGCATCCAGCCTGTCGTCTTCTGCTCGGCCAGGCTGGGACCGTCCTCCCCAACACCCGCTTGAAAGTCATCGCCTCCCAACAGTCGGTATGGACGGAACTCGCCGAGCCGGCCGAGGGTCGCGAAGGCATTGGCGAGTTCTAGCAAGCGCACTTCGCCGTTACCGAGCGTGAGTCCGAGTCCGTAATAATCCGCCGGATGATCGAGCGTTGTGATGCCCACATCGCGCAACGTCCGGTGCAAGACAGATGGCCCGCCAACGAGTTCGAGGACGCGGATCGCGGCCACGTTGAGGGAATTGCCAAGGGCAAAACGCAGGCTGACGGGTCCATGAAAGCGGTGGTTATAGTTGTTAGGCTGATAACTGCCAGTGGGCGTCGAAAAACTCGTCGGCACATCCGCCACGACCGTACACGGCTGGGCGCCGTTTTCCAGAGCCAACAGATAAGTGAACGGCTTGAGGGTCGAACCGGAGGAACGCGCCATCCAGGCACCGTTGGTTTCACCCGAGCCGGCCAGTGCAAGGACCTCGCTGCTGCGGTTGTCCATGACCACCACGGCACCGCTGGTGGCGTGTTTGTCGGTAAGGCGCTGGAGGTTTTCAGCAAGCGTGCGCTCGGCGAAGCGGTTCAGTTCAAGGTCGAGGGTGGTGCGCAGCGGCCCGCCGCCTGGGTGGATCAAACCACGGCGTGCCAGCAGCAGATTGACGAAATGAGGGGCCTCAAACTCGTGAGCTCGCGGTTTGAGGCGGATCGGTTCTTCGATGGCGCAGGAGTGGGTGGCGGCATCGAGACAGCCGCAGGCGAGCATCCGCCCGAGCACCCATTTTTGGCGAGCGCGGGCTGCGGCAAAATGCTCGTGAGGGTTGAGGCGGGACGGGGCATTTGGCAGTGCGGCGAGCAGCGCCGCCTCGGCTGCGCTCAGGTCTGAGGGCGGTTTGCCCAGATAATGCCAACTGGCCGCCGCAATGCCGGTCTGCAGGTCCCCGTAGTCCAGCCTGTTCAGATATTCCGCTAGGATGCGATCCTTGCTCCACCTGTGCTCGACGGCGAGCGCCAACCATATCTCCCGCACTTTGTTCGCAAACGTGCGGGGCACCGGATCCGCCAGTTTGACAAGTTGCTGCGTGATGGTCGATGCACCAGAAGCCGGCCCCACCCCGCGGACGGCATCGCGGACGGCCCGGCAAATCGCCAGCGGATCCACCCCAGGATGCGAGCGGAACCGGGCATCCTCCGCCCCGAGGGTGGCCCCGATCAGCTGCGCCGACACATCGGTTAGCTCGCACTGACGCGAGAAGCGGCGCTCGTCGACAAGTAGCGCCCGCAGCGGCCGCCCGTGTCGGTCCAGAAATTCAGTGCTCGCGGGCGGCGCGGATTGAAGGGCGGCAGGCAGCGGCGTGAGCCGTAACGCGATTTCAAGCACAATGAAACCGGCCACCAGCACGAGCACGGCGCGGCGACACAATTTGCGAAGGCGAGTCTTCACCATGAAATGCAAGAATGGAATTGACTGAAAAAGAATGCAAAATACCGCAAAAGTAAACCAGTCCTTTCTGCACTCCAAAAAAGATGGGCCGCCAGTCTGCACCAGCGGCCCATCAATTATCTATCTAATTTTTCGTCTGATATCTAGCGATGCTTTGCCTCAGACCCAAGACGCAAGATGAAGAACTTGGGTTATCGACATCGTCATTTGCTTTTCAAGGACTCTAGAATTCAAAATTCAAAATCTAAAATCCAAAATCCTACGCTACGGCACGACCATCAGGCGGCAGAATTTTCTAGTGATGCCTGGGCCGCTTGGCAGGGTGATGCTCACTTGGCCGCCCGGGGGCGGGGTGGTGGCGACATCGGAGGAATTGGCGGCAGCCCAATCGGCTAGGTTATCGGACACTTGGACCTCGAACGAGGTGACTGCATTGAGATAGGGCCAGGTGACCGTGCCGGCCACGACGCCCGGATTGGTGGCGATACCGGTAGCTCCCATGAAATAGGCGACGCCATTGGCAACGCCGTCGTTGTTGTAATCATCGCTAGGAGCGCCATCACCGGCGTAATCGTGTGCCCAAGCCGCGTAGCCGCCACCGCCGCTAGTGGAAACCGTCAGGATCACGTCATTGCCGCTGATGGAAATGACGCCCGTCAGCCCGCTGGCGACACCGCTGCCGGCGAAAACCGGGGTGGGATTGACCGTGCCGGAGATAGCGGACGAAGTGGCGACCAAGGAATAGACCCCCTCGCCCAAGGCCGTGCCGGGCACCACCACCGTGATCACGTTGCCGTTGAGCGCAAGCGTGCTCTGGGAAACCAACAGCGCGGGATGGGTGCTGTCCGTCCCCGCCGATGCCCCGCTCCAGACGAGTGAAACCGGTTGTGCGCCCAAGCTGACTGTCCCGGCGGAGTTGCCTTGGATAAGCGCGGCATCCGTGCCGGGAGTGGTGCCCGTGCCGCTGGCCGTCAGCGAACTGGCGGAGCCGAGGGTGTAATTGAGATGCCCAGACACATCGAAGGTCGCACCGGCTGCGATGGCAATCGCCGAGCTAGGTGACAGATTCGGCGCTTGATTGGCTGGCAGATTCGCCGGAGGGACCCATTGGTTGCTGATCCCGTAGAAGTGGTAGGATCCG